>JAFOBC010000238.1 GCA_017382015.1 Clostridia bacterium | reverse complement strand
TTGAGCAAATCAAAAATGACGGCGTATCTGCAGCTGAGGCTGAAGCTAAGGTTATAGTTGATGCGGCTAAGGCGGATGCCGAAAAGCTGATTGCTGATGCACAGGCTCAGGCTGACAAGATTTTGGCCAGTGCAAAATCTGAGGTAGAAAGAATGACAAAATCCGGTGAAGATGCAATTCGTCAGGCCGGCCGTAATTTGCTGATTTCTTTCAGAGAAAGCGTTACAAGAGAGCTGAAGGCGGTTATAGGAGAAAATGTATCTGCTGTATATTCTTCAGAATCTTTGGTACAGCTTATCAGTACTGTTGTTGAAAGTTGGTCAAACAAACCTGATGCAGAGGAGATATCTGTTGTTTTGAACAGTGAGGATTTGAAGAAGCTTGAAGAAGCTTTGCTGTCAGCACTTAAAGAGAAAATGCTAAAAGGTGTTACGCTTAAAGCTAACGATAATCTTGACGGCGGATTCCGCATTGCAGTAAATAACGGTAGCGCTTACTATGATTATTCCGCTGAATCTGTTGTGGATATGCTTTCTAATTATCTTAGTCCTAAGGTTACTGAGCTTTTGAAAGAGGCGGAATAATAACTATGGCTGCATATTATTTGATTTCTCAGTTGCCTTCATTGGATGGCATAAATGATAATGCTCCGCTTCCGATTTCTGAAGAACGGTTTGTTGAGCTTTGCTGTCGTTTTCTTGGTAAAAAGTCCCAAGAAGTTATCAACAGATTAACTTTATCGCCTTCAAGAGCTTTTGTTGGTTCCGGTTCTGATTTTGTTGATAGGATTAATGAAAGCGAACGTAATTTGAGATTTGCGCTTGGTAACGTTCGTGCAGAAAAAATGAAAAAGTCTTTTGATGCCGAAAATAGAATTTTACCTATTGAATATCTCAAGGTTGCAAGCGCTGCAACTGAAATAGAAAATCCTATGGAAGCGGAAAAATATTTAAATCGTTTTCGTTTAGAAAAGTTAGAAACGCTCAGACCTATGGATAACTTTTCTGAAGATTTTATTTTCTACTACGGTCTTAAATTGAAACTGCTTTTTCGTATAAGGCAGTTTGACACTATGACCGGGGAAAAAGCTTATAAAAATATTTACGGCTCTATTTTAAATGGAGATGGGTTGGAGGCAAAACAATGACCGAAAATACAGGAAAGGTAGTAAGCATCAACGGAAACCTTCTGTCAGTTGAATTTGACGGTAACGTTTCTATGAATGAAATTTGCTACGTTTTAGTAGATAATACCGCACTTAAAAGTGAGGTTATCCGTATAAGAGGAAATATCGCACAAATACAGGTTTATGAAATGACAGACGGTATCAAATGCGGGGATAATGTCAGGTTTACAGGTGATATGTTATCTGCCGATCTTGGTCCGGGTTTGCTCGGTCAGGTTTATGACGGACTTCAGAATCCGCTTCCCGTTTTAGCGGAGCAGGCGGGCTGGTTCCTTGAGCGCGGTGTTTATGCGGACGGACTTAATGTTGAAAAGAAATGGGAGTTTACTCCGACCGCTGCTGTAGGTGACGTCGTGCGTGCGGGTGAATATATCGGTACAGTTCCGGAAGGCCCATTTACACATAAGATTTTTATTCCCTTCTATCTGATTGGCACCTATACTGTCAAATCAATTGCAGAATGCGGCAAGTATAGTATTAAAGAGACTATTGCAACTTTAACAGATGAGCGTGGACGTGAAATTTCCGTATCAATGTCATTTAAATGGCCTGTTAAGCGTGCAGTTAAATGCTATAGTGAAAGATTAGCTCCTGTTGAAACAATGGAAACCAAGGTTCGACTTATTGACTCTTTTTTCCCCGTAGCAAAAGGCGGCACTTATTGTACACCAGGTCCCTTCGGTGCTGGAAAAACCGTGTTGCAGCATACAACATCCAAATATGCTGATGTTGATATCGTTATTATTGCCGCTTGCGGTGAGCGTGCAGGTGAGGTTGTTGAAACTCTTACTGAGTTCCCTGAGCTTACAGACCCTAAAACCGGACGTTCCCTTATGGAGCGTACCATAATAATATGTAACACATCCTCGATGCCTGTTGCTTCCAGAGAGGCTTCGGTATATACCGCGGTAACACTTGCTGAATATTATCGTCAGATGGGACTTAATGTGCTTATGCTGGCTGATTCAACATCACGCTGGGCACAGGCTATGCGTGAAATGTCAGGCAGACTTGAAGAAATTCCCGGCGAAGAAGCATTCCCGGCTTACCTCGAATCTTATATTGCAGCATTTTATGAGAGAGCAGGTTACGTTCGTTTGCCTGACGGCACTACAGGTTCTGTTACAATTGGTGGTACGGTTTCTCCTGCCGGCGGTAACTTTGAAGAACCGGTAACACAAGCTACCTTGAAGGTTGTAGGTGCATTCCATGGACTTTCACGTGAGCGTTCAGATGCAAGAAAATATCCTGCAATTGATCCCCTTATCTCATGGTCAAAATACAACAGTGTTATAAAAGCTGAAAAGTTAAGCTTTTGCAAAGATATTTTGCTTCATGGCGATGAAATCGGTTCTATGATGAAAGTTGTTGGTGAAGAGGGTACAGCGCTTGGAGATTATGTCACTTATCTGAAAGCAGAAATGCTTGATGCTGTTTACCTGCAACAAAACTCATTTGACTCTGTTGAGGCTAACTGCGGTAAATCACGTCAGCGCTATGTTTTTGATAAATTGATATGTGTTTTGGGCAGTGATTATGCTCTCTACAGCAAGGATGATGCTCGTGGTTTCTTTAACCGTATGCGTCAGAAATTCATTGACTGGAACTATACTGAATTCGAAAGCGAAGCATTTAATAAAGCAGAATCTGAAATTGATGCAATCTACAGCCAAGGGGATGGCAAATTGAGCGTATCAGCTGAAATGTTGTTGAAGGATGGTGAATGAACGTGAACAAAGTATATAATCGAATTGAATCCATTACCGGTAGCGTCATCACCGTTAAAGCAAATGGTGTCAGATATAAAGAATTGGCTCAGATTAATACACGTTTCGGTAAATCTTTGGCTCAGGTTAATAAAATTGAAGGTGATATTGTATCTTTGCAGGTTTTTGCTGGCGGTCAGGGTATTTCTACCGGAGATGAGGTGCGTTTCTTGGGCCATGAAATGCGTGTGTCATTCAGCGATGATTTGTTAGGCAGAATTTTCAACGGTTCAGGTGAGCCGAGAGATATAGGCCCTGCGCTTACAGAAAATATGAAGCCTATCGGTGGCCCTTCTGTTAATCCTACCAAACGTATTTTGGCTAACAGAATGATGAGAACCAATATCCCGATGATTGATATGTTCAACACTTTGGTTGTTTCTCAGAAGCTGCCTATTTTCTCTATTTCCGGTGAGCCTTATAATCAGCTTCTTGCCCGTATTGCAATGCAGGCTGATGCTGATGTAATCGTTCTTGGCGGCATGGGTCTGAAATATGATGACTTTCTATATTTCAAGGATGCACTTTCAAAAGGCGGCGCATTGAGCAAAACTGTTATGTTTATACACACAGCTTCCGATCCGACTGTTGAATGTATGATGATTCCTGATATGGTATTGGCGGTTGCGGAGCAGTTTGCGCTTCAGGATAAAGACGTATTGGTGCTCCTTACTGATATGACTAACTTTGCTGATGCTATGAAAGAGATAGCTATTACTCAGGAACAGGTTCCCTCAAACCGCGGATATCCAGGTGACCTTTATTCTCAGCTTGCTTCTCGTTATGAAAAGGCGGTTGACTTTGACGATTCCGGATCTGTTACGGTTCTGGCAGTTACTACTATGCCCGGTGATGATGTAACTCATCCTGTTCCCGACAATACGGGTTATATTACTGAAGGACAGTATTACCTTAAAGGCGGACGTATTGAGCCGTTTGGTTCGCTTTCACGTCTCAAGCAGAACGTAAACGGTAAAACACGAAAAGACCATCGTGCTCTTATGGACGGAATGATAAGATTATACTCTTCCTATAAAGAGACACTTGAAAAGAAAAACATGGGCTTTTCAATGAGCAATTGGGATGAAAAGTTGCTTAAATACGGTGAGCTTTTTGAACG
>JAFOBC010000237.1 GCA_017382015.1 Clostridia bacterium | reverse complement strand
TGCTTCGGGATTGCCGTTTGAACACCACAAACTAAAGGTTGTACTTTCTTCTTCGCTTACAGGCTGTCTGAACTCCTCCCAATCAAAATAAATCCTTTTGCCGCTGTCTGCGAGAGTGAGCGTGTTGGGCTTAGCATAGAGGAACAAATCGCCCTCTTTTGCCGCTTCAGGCAATTCGTATCCGTGGCCGATACTGACATCAACAACTGCGGCAGATGTGTATTCATACCAGCCGTCACGATAAACCATCAGCCTTATGGGTGCATAGAAAACATCGCCGCCGATATTGTAGTGGTCACTTTCAAGCCTTGAAAAATACGGCAGCGTAAAGCTTGTGGGAGCTTTGTCAAAGAATGTCAGCGTTTCGTTGTTATCGTAGTATGAGTTATCTTTGTTGAATGCTCCGTTGTCAAAATAAATTTGCCATTGCTCATTGCCTTTTGTGTACTCAAACGTTGTATCGTAGCCGCCGTTTGAGCCTTCCCAGGAGGTAGCGTAGATGTATCCTGCCTCAGTTCCGTCGGAATCAAAAAAGGTGATTGTAAACTGTGTGAAATCTTCCTGAGCAAAAGTTTTGTTGAAAACATCCCAATCAACATAAATCAGCTTGCCGCTGTCTGCGATAGTAGGTACGTTAGCAGGGGAATAGATGCATATTTCGCCATCGTTTGCCGTTTCGGGCAATTCGTGGTAAACATCGAGTGTGCCAATCATTGATTCGGTGAGGCTGTCAAGCAGCTCTTTGTTCGGGTGCGTGTGCCTCGCTTTGGTGTTTGCGGCAATATCGGCAGCCAATTCGTCGCTAAAGCTTCCGTCCTCACCGTCCTTGCCGTCTTCACCCTTGTCTCCTTTGTCTCCTTTAGGACCTTTTATGTTGACCGATTCGGGATTTGTAAGGCCTTTGTCATTGCTCCAACTCAAATCACCGCCTTGGCTCACGGAAGGAGTAAACGTTGCTCCGTTGAATTCACCGTTGTTAAAGCGGGTAACAAGCGCGTTCAGCTTTGCGATAAGTTCTTCGTATACGGTCTTAATAGCTTCAAGCACCTTTTTGCTCGGTCTTGCCGACCTTGCAATGCAAACTCTCACGTTGGCAGAGCGCACGATACTTTCGACTTCTTCTCCGTCATAAGAAACTGCTTTGAGAACGTAATCGCTTGAGCCCATTTCCGTCATTGCTTGAGGAATATCGAACGAAACTGTGTGAACGCCGTCAACTTCCTTTGCTGTAAGCTCTGCACTCGGCAGACCTTCTCCCATTGAATTGACACATTCAACAAAGTAAGTCCAATCAGCACTCCAGGTATCGGGCAGGCAGAAGATAAGCCGAGAAGCGTTATGCTCCCCGGCTATGCCTGCTTTGTGAATGATACTCGGTTGTGTCTTTGCGTCAAGTTCGTTTCCGTTGATTCTGTCTGTGATTAGAATTTTAAACTCTCGCACGGGTTATCACTCCTTACATTAATGTTTTGCCTCTATTCTTTCTATTGCTTTGCCTTTACCTTCTTCTGTGGCTTGTTCCATAACCTTTTCAAACAGCATGGCGCGGAACTCCTTGTTCGAAGCAGGGCGTATCGCAATAGGTTTTCCGGTATCGTCATAAACGTAATATCCGTAGTCACCTTTATCGGGCGCCCAACCTACGGTGTTTTCCGCGGTCTTTAACGGACCTTTATAGGTGTATTTGTGAGTTGCAAAGCCCGATTTCTTTGTGAGGTCAATTGTGTAATAGGTGAACGCTACCTCAACATCTTCTCCGTTAACAAGATACTTCTCAACTGCATCCTTGCGAGCTTTTCCGATTTCGCCTGCGTAAATCTCATATTCATCAGCCGTCAGAGTAATCTCCATATGGTTTGTCAGCTTGAGCTTATTGCCGGGCTTTTTCGGTATAATATCCGAGTAATTGATATCGTTGGCTGTTGCAAACGAATGCAGAGCCTTTGTCGCTTTGTCGGTATTATCTTCTTCCCAATAGCCGGGGCTGATGAAGTTTTCGATAAAGCGTTCGGGTAAGTTGCCGCTTTTGATAGGCTGTCCCCACATATCGAGCTTTGCGGGAAGTGTCTGATTTACACCCGGCACCCTTTTTTTGACCATGTAGCCAAGAGCGCCGATAATTGCGTTATCGTTTGTGCCGTCGTTGTAGTAGGTTCTGACAGTATCGTCTGCTGTTCTCGCAATTGCACCGAGAACCGTCGGCATAAACTGTGAAATCCAACTTTCCGCACAGTAATTGGCGAGCGCGGCTACTCTTCGTCCACCCTCGTTTTCTCCGTATGCAGTCTCTCTTGATACAGATTCGAGCGCACCGTCAATGCCGCTGAGCATCGTCTGTGCAAACAAAGGTCCCGTGACGCCCATCATTACCTCAAACAAAGCTTCAAGTGCTGTTACTTCTTCTCCGTTCGTCGCTTTGAGTATTTCATCGTAGACTTTTCCGCCCATAAACAAAGGAACGGAAGTAGGGGAGAGAAAGTCTATCGTGTAGCTGCCGTTACCGATATTGATAGCGTAATTCTGTCCGCCGAGCAGTTGCTTTTCTGCCTTTTCTTCCTCATCGCCGCCGTCATCCGTGGATATGACGCCAAACGCAGAAAGCAGAGCACCAAGTGCAAATATGCTCGTACCCGTAAGACCTTTTGCAAGGTTATTGATGTACGTATTGCGGTCGATTTCGCCCTTTGCAAGCTTGTAGCGGTCTCCAATTAAAGATTTACCCAAACCGAGGGGGCTGTATTCAAGGCTTCTTTTTGCAACGTTGGCAGGTGTTTTGACGAAGGGGAACGCGCCGTCGATTAAAGCTGCACCCGCTTTCCCCCAAATGTTTTTGCCCTGCCTCAATTTGTTGATTTTATCAGCAAGCTTATTGTTTTCGCGGAACGTTGCTTCGTCGCCCTCTTTTGCCGCCTGTGCGCAGAATTTATCATAAAGCTGTGCATATTTGATTTTTGTTGCGTTGTCAAGATGCTCTGTGTTCTGATTCAGCGCAACGGCTACAAAATCGTCAATGTTCTGTATATCACCCGAATTAACGGCAGCTGTGATTGATTGAGCAAGAACGGTCTTTGCACGGAGAATCTTAAACGGAGTATCGTCAAGCGTTTTCTGCTGAAAATCTGAAATCTTCTCAAATGCTTTTCCGACTATCGGTACCTTGCTGTTTGCCAACGGTGTTGATTGAATTGACCTGTTATTCAGCATCACTTCGATAAGAGGATTCATTTCAGCAAGCTTCTTTTCAGATTTGTTGAGTTTGGCATCACTTTTGGATGATAAGCTCTCTTTGCCTGTGTATTTATCTTTACCGCTGAAAAGGCTTACCACGCCTTGGCTATCGCCCAACAGAGTGAGGGCGGCTTTTCTTGCTTCCTTGCTTGTGACGGCAGACGTGGTTTGCGTTGAACTGCCTTTGTATTTATTGGCTATAGGCAATCGTGAAAGTCCTGCCGCAACAACGTCTTTACCTCTTGCAACAGCCGACATTGAAGCGTTGCCGAGTGTGTTCTTTATAGCTGTTTTCGGATTGAGCAACATTGAAAGGTATCTGATTGAGCTGATTTTATCAAACCAACTGTAGTGCATCTGATTCCCAACGTATTGCATAATCTTTTCTGTTGCCGCTTCGGTTTCGTCCCTTGACCTTGACCTTAACAGTTCTTGCTGAAGCTCGGCAGGAATATCAATCGGCGGATATTTGGCTTTGCGTCGTGTAACAATAAACTCCATTACACCCTTTGGAGGCTGCGGAGCATCTTCACTTGCAAACTGTCCGTTTCCGTCGGCGACTGCATCCGTTTCGATTTCGTCTGTGTAGTGTGACGACTGCTTTTGATTGATTCGGTCAATCTTTTTCTGTATCGCTTTTAATACTTGCGGCGGTGAAAACTGATTGATAAGGCGCAATGATGAAATAATCTGACCTGCCGATGTTCCGACTTCTGATACAAGCATCGTGTAATTCACGAAATCATCTGCGTCAAGCACTTCGGCAAGCATAGGATTAAGTGCGGCGGCTTGCAAAACATCCGTCGGGGTAACTCGATAATCCCTGTCTGTCAGCAAAGAATAAAGCCGTTTGTATTCTTCAATGACCTT
>JAFOBC010000236.1 GCA_017382015.1 Clostridia bacterium | reverse complement strand
TGTTGAGTGCCGTCTGTGGTACAATGCAGTTCTCAACGATACAGAGGTTATGACAAAGCCTGAGCAGGCACTTGTTGTAACACAGATTCTTGAAGCTATTTACGAGTCTGCAAAAACAGGCGCTCCCGTATATCTCAATAACGACTGATTTTAAAAGGATAGGTGACTATTATGAAAATAGCTGTTCAGCTTTACAGCGTACGCGACTGTATAAAAAACGCAGACGATTTTATGTACGTGCTTGAAGAAATTAAGGCTATGGGTTATGAGGGTGTCGAGTTTGCAGGCTATCACGGCGTTGCTGCGGCAGACCTCAAAGCAAAGCTTGACGAGCTTGGTCTCGTGCCTGTTGGTACACATATGGGTATCAACGATTTCCTTCCCGAAAACATCGAAAAAACAGTTGAATACAATAAGGTTCTCGGTTGCCTTCACTGCGGTGTAGGCGGTGCGGCACACGATACTGTTGAGGATTGCGAGTATGCTGCAAAGGCACTCGCTTACGGTGCAGAGAAGCTCGGCGTAAAGACATATTATCACAATCATACAGAGGAATTTACTCCTCTTGAAAACGGCAAGATCGGTATGCAGATTTTTGCTGAGTACACATATCTTGAGGTTGATACATACTGGAGCCATTGCGCAGGTGTTGACAACTACAAGTTCATCACCGAAAACAAAGATCGCATCTGCCTGCTTCACGTTAAGGACGGTCTTAACCGCAAGCCTCTTTCACTTGGCGACGGTGACTGTGATATTGCTGCTGTTGTCAAAGCTGCAAAGGATGCAGGTATCGAATGGCTTGTAGTTGAGAATGACGATCCCGTACCGAACGGACTTGAGGATGTCAAGCGCAGCATCAACTACCTTAAAACACTTGTCGGCTGATACGGAGGTAACGCAAATGAAAATTGGTGTAATTACAAACCTTCTCGGCAATCTCCCTCTTGAGGAGGCTCTCGAGTATTTTGTATCAAAGGGCATCGAAATGGTTGAAATCGGCTGTGGCGGCTATCCCGGCACTCAGCACGCTGACCCTGATGTTCTTCTCAATGACGAAGCAAAGCTTGATGAGTTCAAAGCTGTTCTTGCAAAATATAACGTTGAAATCAGCGCACTCAGCTGTCACGCAAACCCTGTGCATCCCGATAAGGCTGTTGCAAAAGAGTTTGATGGTGCTATGCGTAAGGCAGTTCTTCTTGCAGAAAAGCTCGGTGTTCATCAGATTAATACTTTCTCCGGTTGCCCCGGCGACAGCGAGAATGCAAAATATCCCAACTGGGTAACCTGCCCGTGGCCGAATGAATTCGGCGAAATGCTCGAGTGGCAGTGGAATGAGGTTCTTATTCCTTACTGGAAAGAATTTGTTGCATTTGCCAAAGCTCACGGTGTAGATAAAATCGCTCTTGAGATGCATCCCGGTTTCTGTGTTTACAACCCCGAAACTCTGCTCAAGCTCCGTGCGGCTGTCGGCCCCGAAATCGGTGCAAACTTTGACCCCAGTCATCTTATCTGGCAGGGTATTGAGCCTGTTGCCGCAATCCGTGCGCTTGAAGGTGCTATTTTCCACTTCCACGCTAAGGATACAAAGGTTGACAAATACAACACCGCTGTCAACGGTGTGCTTGATACAAAGCCCTATGGCGATGAAATTCACCGCTCCTGGGTGTTCCGCTCTGTCGGCTACGGCAACGACGAAACATACTGGAAGGATATCATCTCAAATCTTCGTATGATCGGTTACGATTATGCAATCAGCATCGAGCATGAGGATTCGCTTATGAGCCAGAATGAAGGCTTTACAAAGGCTATCGATATGCTCAAGCGTGC
>JAFOBC010000235.1 GCA_017382015.1 Clostridia bacterium | reverse complement strand
GTCGATAACATTACCTCTGGACTTGGACATCTTTACACCGTCGGGGCCGAGGATAAGACCCTGAGCTGTACGCTTTGCATACGGCTCTGCTGTGGGAACCTCGCCGAGGTCGTAGAGGAACTTGTGCCAGAAACGTGAGTAGATAAGGTGACGTGTAACGTGCTCCATACCGCCGTTATACCAGTCAACCTGACCCCAATACTTGAGCTTTTCCATATCGGCAAAGCGCTCTGTATTGTGGGGGTCGATATATCGCAGGAAGTACCAGGAGGAGCCTGCCCACTGGGGCATTGTGTCGGTCTCTCTCTTTGCTGCGCCGCCGCACTTGGGGCAGGTGCAGTTTACATAATCGTCGATTTTTGCAAGCGGGCTTTCGCCATCCTGGCCGGGCTCAAAGTTTTCAACCTTGGGCAGCCTGAGGGGAAGCTCCTCGTAAGGAACGGCAACCATACCGCACTTGTCGCAATGTACAATCGGAATCGGCTCGCCCCAGTAACGCTGGCGGTTGAATGCCCAGTCCTTCATCTTGTACTGAACGCCCTTTTCGCCTATGCCCTGCTTCTCAAGCTCAACGAGAACACGCTCGATAGAGGACTTCTTGTCTGTATAGCCGTTGAGGTAATCGGAGTTGACCATTTCGCCGTCGCCTGTGTAAGCTTCAACAGCGATGTCGCCGCCCTTGATAACCTCGATAATATCGATGCCGAACTTCTTAGCGAAGTCGTAGTCACGCTGATCGTGTGCAGGCACAGCCATAATAGCGCCTGTGCCGTAGCCCATCATAACGTAGTCGGAGATGAAAATCGGAATCTCCTTGCCGTTTACGGGGTTGATGCCGACAAAACCGTCGAGGCAGACACCTGTCTTATCCTTGACAAGCTGTGTACGCTCAAACTCTGTTTTCTTTGCGCACTCTGCTCTGTAAGCCTCAACAGCGTCGAAGTTTGCAATCATATCCTTATACTTATCAAGCATAGGATGCTCGGGTGCCATAACCATAAAGGTTACACCGAAGAGAGTATCGGGACGGGTTGTGTAGATGCGGAGTGTTTCGTCTGTATCTTTTACCGTGAAGTTAACGAATGCACCTGTGGACTTACCAATCCAGTTCTCCTGCTGGAGCTTTACGTTGGGAAGATAATCAACATCGTTAAGGCCCTCGAGGAGCTTATCTGCATACTCTGTGATGCGAAGGTACCATACGTCCTTGGATTTCTGCACAATGTCGCTGTGGCAGATATCGCACTTACCGCCCTGAGAATCTTCATTTGAGAGAACAACCTTACAGGAGGGGCAGTAGTTGACAAGGGTCTTATCGCGGAATGCAAGACCATTTTCAAACATCTTGAGGAAAATCCACTGAGTCCACTTATAGTAACCCTCTTCTGTTGTGTCGATAACTCTGTCCCAATCGAATGAGAAACCTACACGCTTGAGCTGTGAGGTGAACTTTGCGATATTGTTATCGGTAACCTGTCTGGGGTGGATACCTGTTTTGATAGCGTAGTTTTCTGTCGGCAGACCGTATGCGTCGAAGCCGATGGGGAAGAGCACGTTGTAGCCCTCCATCCTGCGCTTACGGGATACGACCTCAAGGCCTGAGTAAGCCTTGATGTGACCGACGTGCATACCTGCACCGCTGGGGTACGGGAACTCTACGAGAGCGTAGAACTTCTGCTTGTCGGAACCGTCCTGAGCGTGGAACACACCTGATTCGTCCCATTTGTCCTGCCATTTTTGTTCGGCAGCTTTAAAATCGTAGTTAGCCATAGTTTTATCAATCCTTTGCAAAATATGCTGTATAATTTACTCTGTAATAAGGTCGGAAATATCGACCTGCTTTGCATCCGCCCAGAGATGCTCGAGGTTGTAGTAGCTCCTGCTCTCCCTGAGGAAAATGTGAACGATAACATCGTTGAAATCAATCAGAATCCAGCCCGTTGCCTTGCCCTCAACGTGGGAAGCAAACACGCCCAGCTTTGCCATACCGTCCTCAACGTCATCTGCGAGTGACTTGACGTGAGGGTTGGAGGTTGCTGAGGCGACGACAAAATAATCCGAAACAACGGTAAGCCCCGCCGTTTCGATTGCGACGATATCCTCAGCCTTTTTTTCATCGAGAATTTTTACGATGTTTTCGAGCACTTCATTTGGAGTCATAAGACAATCTCCTTTATTACGGACATAATTATAGTATATTATTATAGACATATATAATAACACAACAAAAAACAAAAAGCAACAGCAGATAACCATAATTTATTCTTTACACAACGCACGCTGAACCGCAGTTTTTGCTGACGAAGATATTTACTAATTTTGATTTGCGGCACGCTGCTAATTTTGTCAATCATACCAAGTGCAATTTCAGCCGGTATAGTATATAATATTTACTTAGACTGACAGATATGGAGCGTAAAAATATGGAACGCAAAGAAATCAGAAACATTGCAATCATCGCTCACGTTGACCACGGCAAGACCACGCTTGTTGACGAGCTGCTCAAACAGAGCGGCACATTCCGCGAAAACGAGCAGGTTGCCGACAGAGTTATGGACTCAAATGACCTTGAGCGTGAAAGAGGAATCACCATCCTCTCCAAAAACACATCAATACACTACAAAAACACAAAAATCAATATTGTTGATACACCCGGCCACGCTGATTTCGGCGGCGAGGTTGAGCGTATACTTATGATGGTAGACGGCGTACTTCTGCTCGTCGATGCGTTTGAGGGCTGTATGCCGCAGACAAGATTCGTGCTCAAAAAGGCACTCGGTCTTGGCAAAAAGGTGCTTGTTGTTGTAAACAAGATTGACCGCCCCGGCGCAAGACCCGCAGAGGTGCTCGACGAAGTGCTCGACCTGTTTATTGAGCTTGGTGCAGATGACGACCAGATTGAGTTCCCAGTAGTTTACGCCAGCGGACGTGATGGCTTCTCATCACTTGAGCCTGACGTACGCGAGGGCGATATGCGTCCGCTTCTTGACGCAATTCTCGAAAACATTGAGCCGCCCAAGGGCGACCCCGACGCACCGCTGCAGATTCTCTTCTCATCACTTGAGTATGACGATTACGTAGGCAGAATCGGTGTAGGCAGAGTTGAAAGAGGACGTGTAAAGCGCAACCAGACAGTTACACTCTGCAAAACAGACGGCACACAAACAAACGAGCGCGTTACAAGGCTTTATCAGTTTGAGGGACTCAAGCGCGTTGAGGTTGAGGATGCCGAGGCAGGCGACCTTATCTGCGTATCGGGTATTCCCGACATCAACATCGGCGAAACAGCCTGCGCTGTTGACTGCGTAGAGCCGCTTCCCTTTATCAAAATTGACGAGCCTACAATCTCGATGAACTTTATCGTTAACGACAGCCCCTTTGCAGGTCAGGACGGCAAGTTTGTCACCTCGCGTAACCTGCGCGACAGACTGTTCAAAGAGGTTGAAACAAACGTAAGTATGCGCGTTGAAGAGACCGATGCAACCGACACCTTCAAGGTTTCGGGCAGAGGCGAGCTTCACCTTTCAATCCTTATCGAAACAATGCGCCGCCAGGGCTACGAATTCCAGGTTTCACGCCCGAAGGTAATTCTCAAGGAGATTGACGGCGTTGTTTACGAGCCTGTTGAGCTGCTTATTGTTGAAGTTCCCGAGCAGTACGTAGGCGCAGTTATCGAAAAGCTCGGCTCACGCAAGGCTGAGCTTGAGAATATGGGCGTACGCGACGGCGGCTCAACTCACCTCGAGTTCAAGGTGCCCTCAAGAGGTCTTATCGGCTACCGTTCCGAATTCCTCACCGACACAAACGGCAACGGTATTATGAACCAACTTTTCCACGGCTATGAGCCGTATGCAGGCGATATCCAGACCCGTGAGCGCGGCTCAATCGTAGTTCACGAAACAGGTGAATCCACAGGCTACGGTCTGTTCAACACTCAGGACAGAGGCAGACTTTTCATTGGCCCGGGCGTGCCCGTATACGAGGGTATGATCGTTGGCGAATGCTCCAAGAACGAGGATATTGTGTGTAACGTATGCAAGAAAAAGCAGCTTACAAACACACGTGCCGCAGGCAGCGACGATGCGCTCCGCCTTATTCCGCCCTCAACGCTCAGCCTTGAGCAGTGCATGGAATTCATCAAGGATGACGAGCTGCTTGAGGTAACCCCCCACTCACTCAGACTTCGCAAGATGATTCTCTCAAAAGAGCTTCGCCTCAAAAAGCAGTTCAAGAAATAAAGCAAAAAGCTCCTCAGGTGAGGAGCTTTTCTTTTGTACGCAAGTATGCTATAATGTGAGCGTAAACGAAACGGAGGTACGAAAATGAACGGACTTACAGGCAGAGAAAAAATGATAACCGACGAGGCGGAAATAGTCAGAATTCTTGACGAATCAAAGATTGTTCACGTGGGTATGGTTGACGGCGACGAGGCTTACGTTGTGCCGATGAATTACGGCTACACACTCGAAGACGGCAAGCTGACAATCTGGCTCCACGGCGCATTGCGCGGCAAAAAGCTGGACATAATACGCAAAAATCCGAAGGTATTTGTTGAGATGGAATGTTCACTCCGGCCTTTTGACGGCGACATTGCCTGCAGATACGGTCTGAGCTACTCCTCCCTTATGGGCAGGGGCACAGCAGAAATTGTAGAGGACGTTGAGCAGAAAAAACTCGGACTCAAGGCGCTGATGAAGGCGCAGACGGGTATGGATTTTGAGTTTGAGGACAAGATGACAACAATTGTCAGCGTAATCAAAATCGAGTGCACCGAGTTCACCGCAAAGCACAGACCGATGCCCAAAAACTGAAGATAAAAACAAAGGGCGTACTGACCTGCCAACACGGCGGCGAGTACGCTTTTTTTTATTTATTCACTCTTCACTTTTCGCTATTACTTTTTGTGCTGCCGCCCATTGGTCTGTTTCAATCCTCAGTCACCTGCGGTGACAGCTCCTTTTTAAAGGGCGAAGCACCGAAACGCCGCCTGTGGCGGATACAGTGAGGTGCTGAGGTGAAGAAACAAGGAGCAGTGCCGACGCTCCAAGGAAGGCAATGCGACTATGTTTCTGAGGGGGATTTTTTTGCGTAGCAATGACGGAGGATTGTAAAACAAGAGCAACTTATCTCGTTTTATCCCTTTTCTTCTGTGCCTCAACTTTATTGAGGTATTGGATGCAACGTCACGTTGCAGTTACTTTTGTCATTCGTTACAAAAGTAACCAAAAAAACTCTTGAGCTATAAGCACTCCGCGACGGCTGACTGTTTTTAATTCGCTCGGCTTAACGGAACACAAAGGTGTGTTCCGTCACCGCAACGGCTACTAAATTAATCTGAATTTCAGGCTTTCTCTGTCGCCTGCGGTGCCCTCGCTCGGATGTTAGGCAAGGCGCTTCTTCGTCAGCCGGCTCCGTTCAAACTCACAGCATTTGTCATTTTGGGCTTTGCTTCTTTTTATAGCTTTTATTACCTCTTTTTCAAAAGACAGATGATTGCAAAACATCGCAAAAAAATACCGGGCGCCCTCACGGGCACCCGGCAAGTTTTATTGGGTTAAATTAATTAAAGAAAGGATCTGCGTAGCCCTGAGGACCGACAACTGCGTAAACAACGTCATTGAGTAACTTGAGAACGCCGTTGAGAACCTTATCACCTGTTGTGGGCTCTGTGGGAGCTTCATAGATGCCGATTTCAACCATCATATCTTCAACTGCTGCAAGATACGGATCGTCAACCTCGGGATCGCATTTGGGGTTAGCCATCATTGCGTTTGCATCGTCAAGAACCTTCTGCTGAGCAGGTGTAATCTCATAGCCTGTTTCTGCACAGTATCTCTCGAGATCGGGGAGGTTGTATCTGATGTAGTTTCTTGTGTTTCTTGCGCCGTTGAACTGCGGGAAGTAGTAGCCGTCTTCCTCAAGGTTGTCACAGTCAGCAACAGTCTTTACGTTACCTGTTGCAAGCTCAATAGCAAGTGCGATAGCAACGTTGTTGTACTCGAGCTCGTGCTTCTGCTGATAGAAGAACCATGTGGATTCCTTACGGGTTGTTGTGGAGATATCGATTTCACCGTCGGGTGAAAGCTCTCTGCCCTCTGTATCCTCAAACTTTGTGCCTGCGGGAACAAAGGATGTACCGGGAGCTGTTGAATCGATGTTGATGATTTCGTCAGAGTTAGTCTCTGCAGCGCTCTTCATAAAGCCGAATGCGCTGTAATCAGCTGTGATAGCGCCGAAGGGAAGACCGTAGCCTGAGATAAAGGAGAATGTAACGCCTTCTTTCTCAAGGTTTTCCATTGTTGTATCAAGCTTTTTCTTTGCTGCCTGGAAAGCATCAGCCTCTTCTCTTACAGCATCGGATTTGATGAGATGCTTGATGCCGTCGTACTTATCAATCGGGATAAGGTTGCAGAGAGAGGGTGTTGAGCAGAACAGCTCTGTAGCAATTGCGCCGATTGCTTTATCGACGAAAGCTCTGAGAACGGGCTTGGGGAAGATACGGAGTGCAAGGTTTACTACGTAGCCCCAGGGCTCACCGATAAGGTCGGAGAGGAGACCGTTGTAGAAGAGGTCTGCAGAATTGTCGCAGTATGTACCTGTGAGAAGGTCAGCAACAACGTCACTGCCGTCCCATGCGCCAACGATACTTACAACGCGGCGGATGTGATTTTCTGCAACTGTGGGATATGCATCCATATAAGCTGTGACAACGGATGCGCCCATGCTCATGGGAACAAGGACAACGTCTGTTGCGCCAAGCTCTTTAGCGTTGTCGCTTGCAAGAATTGTGTCGATAAACTCTTTCATAGCTTCAACGTTGTTTGATGTGTAGGAGAATGCGCTGTAGTTGAATACGTAGAGGTACTTCTCGTAATCCTCGCCGAATTTTTCCTTAGCGATATCCTTGCAGGGGATTGAGGAGTAGAAGCGGCTCTTTGCTTCGCTCTCAACGCTGCCGTTTTCAAGAGTAACGGAAGGATACTCGGAAACAGACATCGGATATCTGGGTGTGACTACTCTGGGGTTTGCGTTGCCGTTTTCATCAACAAGGTTGAACTTGAAGAGACCTCTGATAACAGCCTCTACCTGAGAGGTGACGAAAAGGTCTGTTCTGAAAACAGCGGAAGTGAGAAGCTCCACAACAACAGAAACGAGGTTGATGATTGTGTTGGGGTCTGAGAAAGCCTCGTCAAAGCTGTTGAAAAGGTTCCACTTTGACTGATACTCGCCCTTAGCGATAAGGTCGCCGTAAACTTCAAAATCCTGAAGGCTTTCGCCGTACTGGTCAACATAGCTCTGGTCGAAGAGATATGAGTAGCTCTGACCGATACCTGTTACGAAAACGACAAGGCTGTTTGTGCCTTCTGCAAATGCGCTCTCGAGAGAATCTGCCTGAGTTACGGGTGCTGTATTATCTGCAGAGTTTGCAAATGAGGGCACGAGAACCATAGGCACAAGGAGTGCGACTGCGAGAAGGATTGAGATAAATTTTTTCATTGTTATCCTCCTGTTCGGATGAAATTTATATACGCATACATAGTAGCACTTTTTTCTAATATTTTAAATACTTTTTCTTTTTTTCAGCTTTTTTCACAAAAAAACATCTGCTTTATTAACACATATGCCGATATACTCTTCACTATTTCCCTTTATATTGTAAAGAGCGGAGCTTATTGCTATAATTGCTTATAACAACGCTTCAGAACAGGAGAAATGCTATGTATAACTTCTTCCTATCCATCGTACGATTTTTCTGCTCAATCCTGCTTACACTCGGCATTCTGCAAACACCGTACGCTCAGTACACACCGCTTGAGGGCAGGGCATACACCGACGCTGAGCTGAGCGTAGCGCCGCAGGAGGGCAAATACCTCAGCCTTACCGCAGTTGACGAGGGCCACGATATCTACAACCCGTTTGTCAGCGACGATTTCGGCTACCGCTACGGCCCGTCGATGATTCTCAACGCTGACGGCAGTATTGACGCATTTTTCTCCTGCCCCGGCACAAACGGCGAATGGGACTGGATAACCTACCGCCACTCACCCGACGGCGGCAAGACCTGGACAAAAGAGGTATCCGTGCTTGAGCCTACGGGCGATTCGCCCGACTTCTACTCCTGCTGTGACCCGGGAGTTATAAAATTCGGCGACTATTACTACATTGCTTACACGTCAACCGTAAACGAAGAGGGACTTGACAACAACGTATTTGTTGCACGCTGTAAGACGCCCGACGGCGACTACGAAAAATGGAACGGCAACGGCTGGGGCGGTTCACCCAAGCCGATTATCGAATACACGGGTGACCCGACAACCTACGGCGCAGGCGAGCCGAGCCTTGTTGTGCTGGATGACGTGCTTTACCTCTACTACACCTGGCGCGACGGCCCCGTTAACCAAACGAGAGTAAGCACAGCAGACGCAACGAATGAAAACTGGCCCGCAACGCTTGAATACCGCGGAATCGGTATGACACACCGCGACGGTTCATTCGACTCAGCCGACGTTAAATACGTTGAGGATTACGGCAAGTTTATGGCAGTTGTAACCTTTAACCGATTCACAACGGACAGCTGTGTAGGCGTTTACGTTTCGGACGACGGAATTACATTCCTTGAATCATATGTAACAAAAACAAACATCAGCCATTGCTGCCACAACTGCGGCATTACGGGCAGACCCAACGGACACATCAGACTCTCTGACGGCGTTTACCTCGCTTATGCATACGGTGACCAATGGGGCTACTGGCCGACAAGACTCAACAAGGTTGAAATCGGTCTCACCGATGCCCCCGATTTTTCGGATATTGAGAACGAAAACATCAAAACTCCCGTCAAAGCCGCTCACAAATCCTGGAGCATAAACTACCTCGGCATCTTCCCCGAGCAGAGAGTTTACGAACTGAGCAAGGGCGAAACCGTTGACGTAGAGATGCATAGCGCTGACACCTCGCTCGATTGCAAAAAAATACGCAATGGCGTAACACTCAGCGGCTTTGATGAGAGCATCATCAGCGCAGACGGCACAAAAATAACGGGCGTATCCGAAGGCGAAACCTTTGTGACCGCCGAATGGAAAGGATACAAGGCAGAATTTATTGTAAGGGTAAGCTGATAAGATTAAAAAAATACTGATAAAAGACCAGAGGCAATGCGGTTGATTTCCGCATTGCCTCTTTTATTGGCTGTATTACTTATTTTACCTTAACCTTGTAGCACTTGATTTCAAACGGATTGATCTCGAAGCTGAGAGTCTTGCCGCTTGCAATATCAACTGCAACGTCCTCACGCTCAAGGAGGTTACACTCTGCAACGCTTGCGATTTCTGCAAAGAACTCGGCTGTAACCTTTGTTCTTCTGCCTGCCTTCTCGACAAAACGTACTATGTAAGCATCCTCATCCTCACACTTCTTGACAGCCTCAAGTGTAACGTTCTTGCCGTCAACACTGATGAAGGAGCCGCTCTCTGCGCCCTTAGCCTCATCGCTGAGCTCAACGGGAAGCATCGGGTTATTGAACTCGAGACCTCTGACGAGTGTCTGAGCATCCTTCCAGCCGCCTGCGTGCGGATAGAGTGAGTATGTGAAGTAGTGGTCGCCTCTGTCTGACTCGGGGTCGGGATTCATCGGAGCCTTGAGGAGAGTGATAATCATTCTCTGCTCGTTGACCTCGTAGCCGTACTTGCAATCGTTAAGGATTGTAAGGCCGTAACCATCCTCAGACATATCAATAAAGTTGTGAGCAGAAACCTCAAACTTAGCCTTATCGTAGGGATTGTGGCGGTAGTTGGAGCTTTCGATTGTTGCGTATGCGATATCTCTTGTGTACTTCTGAGCCTTGATATCAACGTCGAAGCCAACCTTGAGGAGCTTCTCCTGCTCGTGCCATGAGATGAATGTATCAAAGTCGATTCTGTCAAGCTCATTATAAATCATAATGTTCTGCTTGAGAGTTGACTTCATGATGTTCTTTGTAACAGTAACGCAGGTGAATACGTCGCCTGTGACAACGCTTTCAACCTTGCCTGCCTCTGTATCAAACTCACGGTCTGTGTATGTGACAACGATATCCCATGCATCGTACTTACCGGGAAGGTCTTCATAAATGCGGAATACGTTACCCTTGCCGCCGAGAACTTCTCTGTTGTTCTTCTTATCAAAGATTGAAACAAGCTCAGCAGCTGCATCAAACTTGAGGCTGAAGTTAGCGTTCTCGATATCTGCGCTCTCAACTGCCTTTGCAGCAGGAACAGCAGCATCCTTGGCGTAGTAAACCTTATAACCGACAGCAGGAACATCCTTTGCAACAAAGACGAGAACCTTTGTGCCGTCGAGCTTTGTGTAAGCCTGAACGGGAACCTTATTGCCGTCAGCATCGTAAATCTCGACATCCTTGTAGGGAAGCTCAACCTTTGAGGTTGCAGCTGTGCCGAGAGAGTTGAACAGAGCGAAGGGCTTGCCGTACTTTGCGCCTGCACCGATGTTGCCTGCAATCGCGTTGAGTGCTTCGTCGCGTACGCTTTCACCGATTGCGATGATATCGTTATAGATTGCGCAAAGGTCGCCGAAAACCTCTGTGATGTGTGAGCCGGGAAGTGAATCGTGGAACTGGTTTGTGAGAATCATCTGCCAGCCCTCGTTGAGCTTTGCAAGCGGATACTCATAGCCGTAGCCTCTTGCGATGCTTGCGAAGATTTCTGCCTGACGGTAGAGGTTTTCGCTGTATCTGTTGAGCTTCTTGAGCAGAGCCTTTGTGGTGTGAACACCTCTGTGCTCCTCAAGGTAAAGCTCGTCTTTCCATGTGGGGATGTTAGTGTCGGTTGCCTTTGCCTTCATGCGAGCAAGTGAATCCTCAATCTTGCTTGTCTGGGTTGCGGGCAGACCGGGGAAATTCTTATAACGCTTGACGTACTCGAGCATTTCGGTGTCAACACCACCGCCGCCGTCACCCCAGCCGTAGCAGTACATAGATTCGCCGATTGTAGCCTTATCTGTGTACTTCTTCCAGCTCATCTTGAGTGAGTCAGCCTCAACTGTGCCGATGAAGTGTGAGGGAGGAACTGTTGAGAAGATTTTTGAGCCGTCGGGGCCTTCCCACCAGAATGTATTGTACTGCCAGGGATTGGTATCGTTCCAGATACCCATCTTGTGAGTTACGAAATACTCAACGCCTGCCTTCTTGAGAATCTGGGGCATTGCGTAGCCGTTACCGAATACGTCGGGTACCCAGCAGGTTTTGGGTGAGATGCCGAATGTCTTCTCAGCGTATCTTACGCCGTGAAGAAGCTGACGGACAAAGGACTCACCTGAAATG
>JAFOBC010000026.1 GCA_017382015.1 Clostridia bacterium | reverse complement strand
TCAAGAAGCGGCGCCTATTCTTTTGGATGGACTTAAAAAGCTGGAATATCGGGGATATGATTCGGCAGGTATTGCGGTGCTTGATGATAATCGGATCTCTGTCAGTAAAGTTACGGGAAGAATCGCGAATCTGTGCGAAAAAACGTCCGACGGCAGGAACTGCCCCGGTACCGTTGGTATCGGGCATACCCGATGGGCTACTCACGGCGCACCTACCGATACAAATGCCCACCCGCATATGAGCAATGATGGCAAATTTGCCGTTGTTCATAACGGTATTATTGAAAATTATATTGCTTTGCGTGAAGAACTGACAGAGAAGGGTTATCGCTTTGAAAGCCAGACCGATACGGAAGTGATCGTGCACCTGATTGAGATGTATTATTCCGGTAATCTGAAAAATGCCGTCATTAAGGCCTCATCAAGACTGCGGGGTTCCTATGCGCTTGGCGTTGTTTGCACAGATGAACCTGAAAAATTATATGCGGCGAGAGAAGCAAGTCCTTTGATTCTCGGAGTCGGAATCGGCGAAAACTATTTTGCCTCCGATGTCACAGCGCTTGTTCCGTATACGAGAAACGTTATCTATCTGGATGACGGAGAGTTCGCGGAAATAACGCCGGACTCGATCACGGTTTTTGATCCGGCGGGTCGGCCTGTCAATAAAAAAATCAGCCGCATAACCTGGGATGTTCAAGCGGCGGAAAAAGGCGGATATGAGCATTTTATGCTCAAGGAAATCATTGAGCAGCCGGGAGCGATTAAAGCAACCATCGCACCGAGAATCAGGGACGAAAAGATTGTTCTTGATGAAACCGGTCTTACGGCAGAGTATTTGAAAAGTATCAATAAAATTGTGATTACAGCCTGCGGTTCAGCATATTACGCCGGGTGCGCAGGCAAATATGCAATTGAAAAATTATGCCGGATTCCCGTTCAGGTGGAATTGGCAAGCGAACTGCGTTACAGCGATCCGCTCATCGATGAGCACACGCTGGTGATTGTTTTGTCACAGTCCGGAGAGACCGCCGATACCATAGCGGCAATGAAAGAATGTAAAAAACGCGGTGCCAAAACGCTTGCAATAGTCAACGTTGTGGGAAGCACGATTGCAAATATTGCGGATCATACGCTTTATACATGGGCGGGCCCGGAAATAGCTGTGGCAACAACAAAAGGCTATACGACACAGCTTTCGGTATTATATTTGTTTGCTTTATACGCTGCTGAAAAGATGAACCGTATTGACGAGGAACTTTATAAAAGACTTCTGGAATCATTGAATACTTTGCCTAAGAAAATACAGGAAGCACTGGATATGAATCCGCAAATCCCGAATCTGGCAAAAAAATATCACAATGCATCCTCCTTGTTTTTCATCGGCCGCAATACCGACTATGCCGTGGCGCTTGAAGGCGCCCTTAAAATGAAAGAAATATCGTATATCCATGCGGAATCTTATGCCGCGGGCGAATTGAAACACGGAACAATTGCTCTGATAGAAGAGCACCAGCCCGTTATTGCGTTGTGCTGTAATGAAAGCATTATGGAAAAAACAATGAGCAATATTATCGAAGTAAAGGCAAGAGGGGCCGAAGTTCTTGCGGTTGCATTTAAAGATAATCAAAAAATCGTATCTTTGGCGGACGATATGATATATGTGCCGAAAACAGAGACAATCTTTGCGGCGGCAGCGGAAATTGTTCCGTTACAGCTGCTTGCATATTACGTTGCGAAGGAAAACGGCTGCGATATTGATAAGCCGAAAAATCTGGCAAAATCAGTTACAGTTGAGTGATAGGTTTGGAGGAAATTGTCAATGACAAAATATATATTTGTTACGGGAGGCGTTGTATCGGGTCTTGGCAAGGGTATTACCGCCGCCTCCTTGGGAAGATTGTTAAAATCGCGCGGCCTTAAGGTCGCCGCACAGAAGCTGGATCCGTATATCAACATGGATCCCGGTACCATGAGTCCTTATCAGCACGGCGAAGTATATGTTACTGAAGACGGCACCGAAACAGACCTTGATCTCGGACATTACGAACGCTTTATTGATGAGGACCTCAACAAATATTCGAACCTCACCACCGGTAAAGTTTACTGGAATGTGCTTAACAAGGAACGCCGCGGTGAATATCTCGGCTCCACGGTGCAGGTCATTCCGCATATCACAAATGAGATTAAAGATTTTGTTTACAGCTTGGGTAAGAAAACGAATGCCGATGTGGTTATTACCGAAATCGGAGGAACAATCGGAGATATTGAGTCTCAGCCGTTCATCGAAGCGGTGCGCCAGATTTCTCTTGAAATAGGCAGAGAAAACAGCCTTTTTATCCACGTGACCCTGGTTCCTTTTCTTAAAGGCTCAGATGAACATAAATCCAAGCCTACTCAGCATTCGGTAAAAGAACTGCAGGGTATGGGTGTGAAACCGGATATAATCGTTCTCCGCTGTGATGAGCCGCTGGAAGAGCCTATATTCAAGAAAATTTCAATGTTTTGCAATGTTAAGCCGGACTGCGTTATTGAAAATATCACTCTGCCGAATCTTTATGAAGCACCGCTTATGCTGGAAAAATCGAATTTTTCTTCGGTTGTTTGCCGTGAACTTGGAATAGATGCACCAAAACCGGACCTTGCGGAATGGACGGCAATGGTTGAACGTATCAAGGCAAGACCGTATTATGTCGATATCGGTCTTGTGGGCAAATATGTAGGACTGCATGATGCTTATCTTTCGGTGGCAGAGGCACTTCGACACGCCGGATATTATCACAACACCCATATTCGTATTCATTGGATTGATTCGGAAGAAATAACAGCGGGAAATGTCTGCGAAAAACTGGCAGGTCTTGACGGTATTATTGTTCCGGGAGGATTTGGCAGCCGCGGCATCGAAGGTATGATTCTTGCGGCGAAATATGCAAGAGAAAATAATATCCCTTATTTTGGGATCTGCCTCGGAATGCAGATTGCCGTGATCGAATATGCAAGAAACGTTCTTGGCATCGAGGACGCAAATTCCGGCGAGTTTGACGAAATTTGTAAACATAAAGTTATCGATTTTATGCCCGGACAAAGCGATGATATCGACAAAGGCGGCACGCTCCGGCTTGGAGCTTATCCATGCTGCATAAAAGCAGGTACAACGATGGAACGCTGTTATGGTTCTCCTGCTACAATCAGCGAACGGCACAGGCACCGATATGAATTCAATAACGATTACCGTGAAACTTTTGAGAAAGCAGGACTTACGCTCAGCGGCACTTCTCCGGACGGGAAACTTATCGAAACAGTGGAAATTACCGACAGACCTTTCTATTTAGGCGTTCAGTATCACCCCGAATTCAAAAGCAGACCAAACAAGGCACATCCATTATTTAAAGGATTTATTGGTGCAGCATTTGAACGGGCAGCCGAAAGCAGAACTTGATAAAACACAAAACGCACAGCGGCCACTTTTAATCAAGGTGCCCGGGGTTCGAATCCCCGATGGCTCACCAAAAAAAGAACCCCGATAAAGCGCATGAATATGCGGTTTGCGGGGTTTTTTTGT
>JAFOBC010000234.1 GCA_017382015.1 Clostridia bacterium | reverse complement strand
ATGTGCAGAACGAACCGCACATTGCAAAGCCGATACGCAGTTTATCCATTCTCCCCCACCATTCCCTTCACTATACTCAATACCGCTTTTGCGATTGCTTCGCCTGCACTTGCGGGCGAAATTCTGCCCGGCAGCGACGGCACTTTTATTACCTTTATTCCGTACTCATCTGCCGCATCAAAGTCTATTCCGTAGGGCGCGGAGGCAACCTCAACCATCACACAGCTTTTTTTGAGCACGGCTATGCAGCTTTTATCAATAACCGTCGCAGGAACAGTGTTGGCAACAAAGTCCATTTCACCGATAACACCGCTAATATTGTAAAGCGATATAGCTTTACAACCGTCGCATAATGCCGCCGTTCTATCCCTTTCAGAGCGTGCCGCAACAGTTACCTGAGACCCGAGAGCAACAAGCCTTGCCGCAATAGCCGAAGCCGCCTTGCCGTAGCCTGTTACAAGGGTTTTTGCACCGTGAAGGTTTATATCACTGCCCCCGATAAGCTCATATATAACACCCTCTGCCGTAGGGATTGAATTGAGCATCAAAAGAACTTCATTTTCATAATAATCGTAAAGTTTTATTCCTTTACATTCAAGCCTGTCAATCAAATCCTTATCAGGCATACCGCCAAGCACAATCACGCCGCTTTTCAGCTCAGAAAACAGCTCATCGAGCGTTATAACACACTTATCCGACAACGAATTTATGTGAATTCCGTCACGGCTGACAGGCAAGGGCAACACAACACAGTCCGCATCCGAAAACATAGAATGAAGCTGTGCACTGTCGAGCGCAAGCTGTGCGCACTCTCCCGATTTTCGTATATATTCGGCGGCATAAGCTTGCCTTTTGTCGCCGCCAACAAACAGATATTTCACAATCAGACCGCCTCCGTTTTTTATCGAAAAATATTATATAAAACAAATTGCCCTGTGACATAATATGTGCTATAATAAGAAGATGTGAATCAGACAAAAAACAGAGAGGTGACAGTTTTGAAAACTATTGACCAGCTTCTGAAAGAAATAAAGCGTGTGCATTTTATCGGCATAGGCGGCAGCGGTATGTGCCCCCTTGCAGAAATCCTGCACGCACAGGGTTACGAGGTAAGCGGCTCCGACGTCAACGAAAGCGAAACACTTGCAAGAGTGCGTGCGCTCGGAATCCCCGTTGCTATGCCCCAGAAGGCAGAAAACATCGAGGGTGCCGAAATGATTGTTTACACAGCGGCACTCCTGCCCGACAACCCTGAGCTGTGTGCGGCTAAGGCTTCAGGCATCCCCACCTACGAGCGCTCCAAGCTTTTCGGTGCAATAACAAGAATTTACAATAACGCTGTCTGCGTATGCGGCACACACGGCAAAACCACCGTTACCGCTATGCTCACACACGTTTTCATCAAAACGGGCATGGACCCGAGCGCTGTAATTGGCGGCAGGCTTCCGCTCACAGGCACAAACGGCAGAGTAGGCAAAACAGAAAACATAATCTGCGAAGCCTGCGAGTTTGTTGACACGTTTCTCGACCTTTCCCCCGACGTTGCGGTAATACTCAACCTTGATGAAGACCATATGGATTATTTCAAAACAATGGATAATCTCATTGCTTCATTCACAAAATTCTGCAACCTTACAACACGCACGCTTGTAATCAACGCATCCGACCCCGAGGTGCTCAAAGCTGTAGAGAATGCCGACCCCAAGCAGACGGTAACCTTCGGCTACACAAGCGATTGCGATTTCTACCCCGAAAACATAACCTACACCCGCGGAGCATATGCAAAGTTTGATATATGCCACAAGGGCGAAAACGTATGCACGGTACAGCTGAGTATACCCGGCGAGCACAACGTGCTCAACACACTCTCTGCAGTTGCGGCGGCATACGTCAGCGGTGTAGAAATAAAAGACAGTGCGGCTGCTGTAGAAAGCTTTGGCGGTGCAGGCAGAAGATTTGAAAAAATCGGTGAATTCAACGGAATCACACTTGTTGACGATTACGCTCACCACCCCACAGAGCTTGAGGTTACGCTCAGAGCTGCAAAAAAGATGGACTACAACAGAGTGTGGGCAGTACACCAGCCATTCACATATTCGCGCACATCTTTGCTGATGGACGATTTCGCACGCGTGCTCTCCATTGCAGACAAAGTTGTTATGACCGAAATTATGTGTTCAAGAGAAGTAAACACCTACGGCGTTTACACCTCACAGCTTGCCGAAAAAATTTCCGGCAGCGTATGGTTCAACACGTTTGACGAAGTTGCACAATATGTAACGGATAACGCAGAAAGCGGCGACCTTGTAATAACCCTCGGTTGCGGCGACATATATAAAGCAGGTAAAATTATGATAAAGCTCTGGGAAGCAAAATAAGAAAGGAAACAAAAAAATTGATTCAGGCAATTAACGTTACACTTCAGTACGGCGGCAGAACCCTCTTTCAGGGTGCCGACCTCACATTTACAAGAGGAAACTGCTACGGCATTATCGGCGCAAACGGCGCCGGCAAATCAACCTTCCTCAAAATTCTCTCCGGCGAAATCGAGCCCAACAAGGGTGAGGTTGTAATCACACCCGGCGAACGTCTTTCAATCCTCAGACAGGATCACTTTGCCTTTGACGATTGCGACGTTATCCGCACCGTTCTCCTCGGCAACAAGAAGCTGTGCGAAATTATTGACGAAAAAGAGGCGCTCTACTCAAAAGAAGAGTTCACCGAAGAAGACGGTATGAGAATCAGCGAGCTTGAAGAAACATTCGCTGAGATGGACGGCTGGAGCGCTGAAAGCGATGCAGAAATCCTGCTCAACGGTCTCGGTGTTACAAACGAATACCACTATGAGCAGATGAAAAACCTGCCCGGTGACATCAAGGTTAAGGTGCTTCTTGCTCAGGCGCTTTTCGGTCAGCCCGATATTCTGCTTATGGACGAGCCTACCAACCACCTCGACGTTGATGCAATACATTGGCTTGAGGAATTCCTCATCGACCTGCACAGCACGGTTATCGTCGTATCGCACGACAGACACTTCCTCAACAAGGTATGTACCCACACGGTTGATATCGACTTCGGCAGAATCACAATGAGCGTAGGTAACTACGACTTCTGGTACGAATACACGCAGATGGCACAGCGCCAGCTCCGCGAGCAGAACAAGAAAGCGGAAGCAAAAATCAAGGAGTTGCAGGAGTTCATTGCACGATTCAGCGCAAACGCTTCCAAATCCAAGCAGGCAACAAGCCGCAAAAAGCTGCTTGACAACATCAATGTTGCAGAAATCCCTGTTTCCTCACGCCGTTTCCCATTCGTCGCTTTCAAGCCCGACCGCGAAATCGGTAACGAGGTGCTCACCGTTACAAACCTCAGCAAAACGATTGACGGCAAAAAGGTGCTCGACAACGTTTCATTCACAATTCTTCCGCGCGAAAAAGTCGCACTCATCGGTGCTGACACCGTTGCAAAAACTACTCTGCTCCAGATTCTTGCTGAGGAAATTGAGCCTGACGAGGGCACAATCAAGTGGGGCGTTACAACATCACGCTCGTACTTCCCTAGCGATAACAGCGCTTACTTTGACGGTGTCGAAGACAGCCTGACAGACTGGATACGCCGCTACTCCGACCTTGTTTTTGAAACAGACGTAAGAGGCTGGCTCGGCAGAATGATGTTCTCGGGCGAAGAAGCCACAAAGAAGGCAAAGGTGCTTTCAGGTGGTGAGCGTGTGCGCTGTATGCTTTGCAAGATGATGCTCAGCGGTGCAAACGTGCTCCTCCTCGACGAGCCTACCAACCACCTCGACCTTGAGTCAATCGCATCACTCAACGAAGGACTCACAAAGTTCAGCGAAAGCGTTATCTTCACTTCACACGACCATCAGTTTATTCAGACAATCGCCGACAGACTTATTGATGTCACGCCCGGCGCATTTGTAGACAAGAAGATGACATATGACGAGTACCTCGAAGAGCTCGCCGCCGCAAAACAGAATTAAATAACAAAAAACCTACGGCATAAATCGCCGTAGGTTTTTTGTTATTTCTCAAGGTTTTCCTGTGCAACGGCAAGCATAAGCTTGATTCTGTTCTCCTGGTTAACCCTTGTTGCGCCGGGGTCATAGTCAATCGGCACGATGTTTGATTCGGGGTAAAGCTCCTTGAGCTTTCTTATCATACCCTTACCTACAATGTGGTTAGGCAGACAGCCGAAAGGCTGAGCACAAACGATATTGCCGTAGCCACTCTCAATAAGCTCCATCATTTCCGCTGTCAGCAGCCAGCCCTCGCCCATCTTACAGCCCGCACCGATAATCTTCGTGCATTTTTCTTTGATGTGGCTGTACGGCTCGGGCACGCAAAAATCGCCGTATGCGCCTGCCGCATTTCTGAGTGCGGTTTCAATCCTCGTCAGGTACCATATTGCAACCTGCATTGCGTACTTCTTTATTTTTTTGCCGCCGTAAAGTTTGACGTCCTCAAGCCTGTTATCCGTTTTAAAGAGGAAGAAGCCGAGCAGACCCGGCACCATAACCTCACAGCCCTGACTGAAAAGGAAACGTTCAAGATCGTTGTTGGCAAGCGGTGAATATTTGACGTAAATCTCACCGACAACGCCTACCTTTACCTTCGGCACTTTTTTCACTTCAATCTCTGCAAAGCTCTTTGTGATTTCGGGCAGAATCTTTTTCATCGCCTTCATCGAGTAGCCTTTGCGGCGGCGGAACATTTCGCTGATATCGTTAATCCACTTCTGCGTCAGCTCGTTTGCCGCACCCTTTTTAACCTCGTAAGGCTCAACCTGATTTTTGAGCAGCATTATAAGGTCACCGTAAATCAGAGCGGAAAGCATTTTGAGCGCCATTGATACTCTTATTTTAAAGCCGCTGTTTTTCTCAAGACCCGAAAGGTTGAGCGAAATAACGGGCACCTGCGGATAGCCCGCTTTTTTGAGTGCCTTGCGCAGCAGATGTATGTAGTTTGATGCACGGCATCCGCCGCCCGACTGCGTAATCATAAGCGCTGTTTTGTTGACGTCGTACTTGCCGCTGTTAAGCGCATCAATAAGCTGACCGATAACAAGAAGTGCAGGATAGCAGGTATCGTTATGCACATACTTGAGTCCCTCGTCAACAACAGCTCTGCCGTCGTTTTTAAGCAGCTCAACCTTATAGCCGTACTCGGCAAAAATGTGGCACAGGATAGAAAAATGTATATCCGCCATATTGGGTGCAAGCAAGGTATAATCCATCATATCCTTGGTAAATTCAACTCTGTTTTCAGGATTCATTCTTCTCGCCTCCCCTTATCTGCCCGTTGCGGCAAACAGACTCCTGAGTCTTATCTTAACCGCACCGGGGTTTGAAATTTCATCAATCTTAATCTGTGTATAAATACGGTTGCCGTCCTCCAGAATAGAGCGCATTTCATCCGTTGTGATAGCATCAACACCACAGCCGAAAGAAACAAGCTGAACGATATTGATATCGTCATCCTTCTTATCCGCAACGTACTTTGCCGCAGCATAAAGGCGCGAGTGGTACGTCCACTGGTCAAGCACGTTTGTGGGAAATTTCTCAACAAGCGGACTTACCGAATCCTCCGTAATAACAGCCGCACCGCAAGAGCAGATAAGGTTGTCGATACCGTGGTTAATCTCGGCATCAAGGTGATAAGGTCTGCCGCAAAGGATAATTACGGGCATATCCTTTTTCTTTGCCTCGTGCAGGAATTTAAGACCCGTGATATGTACGTTATTCATATACTGCTTGTACTCGGCAAAAGCCTTGTCGCTTGCCGCCTGAACATCGCTGAGCGCCGTATCGCCAAAGTTATCGACAAGGATTCTGTGAATTCGAGGCACAAAATCCTTCGGTCTGTGAAGACCGAGATAATCGGCAATAAAGTTAACATCCTGCAAACCCGCTACGTTGGAGCGTATAACCTCGGGGTAGTAGGCAACAACGGGACAGTTGTAGTTGTTGTCGCCGAGCGCTTCATCGATGTTATAGGTCATACACGGGTAGAAAATGTGCTTGACCCCCTGCTCAAGGAGCGACTCGATATGACCGTGCAGAAGCTTTGCAGGGTAGCAGACCGTATCGGACGGAATTGTGTGCTGACCCTTGACGTAAAGCTCGCGCGATGAATTCTCCGACAGCGCAACACCAAAGCCAAGCTCGGTAAAGAAAGTGTGCCAGAAAGGAAGCAACTCAAACATATTAAGCCCCATCGGCAAGCCGACAGTTTCACGCTTACCCTTGACGGGAGCGTATTTTGAGAGAAGCTGACGCTTGTACTCAAACAGATTGAGCGTATCCTCCTGCACCGAATCGGAAAAAGCTCTGCTGCAGCGATTGCCGCCGATAAAGCGTCTGCCACCGCTGAATGTATTAACGGTAAGACGGCAGTTGTTACTGCACTTGCCGCACATTACAGCCTTGACTGTGTGCTCAAAGCCTGCAAGCTCATCACTGCCTATGATTGTGCTCTTTTCGGGCGCCTTGGCAACAGCGGTAAGCGCCGCACCGTATGCACCCATAAGTCCCGAAATATCGGGGCGCACAACATTTCTGCCTATTTCCTGCTCGAAGGCACGCAAAACGGCATCGTTGAGAAAAGTGCCGCCCTGCACAACAATATTCTTGCCGAGCTCGTCAGCATTAGCCGCTCTGATAACCTTATAAAGAGCATTCTTTACAACACTTATCGAAAGACCTGCCGAAATATTCTCGATTGAAGCACCGTCCTTCTGTGCCTGCTTTACGGAGGAGTTCATAAATACGGTGCATCTTGAGCCAAGGTCAACGGGTCTGTCCGCAAAAAGACCGAGCTTTGAGAAGCTCTCAATATCGTAATCCCACGCGCTTGCAAAGGTCTGCAGGAATGAACCGCAACCCGATGAACAAGCCTCATTGAGGAAGATATTATCAATTGCATTGTTTCGGATTTTGAAGCACTTTATATCCTGACCGCCGATATCGATAATGAAATCAACGTCAGGCTTAAACTTTTTGGCGGCGGTGAAATGAGCAACTGTTTCGACAAGACCGATATCAATGCCGAAAGCGTTTTTGATAATCTCTTCACCGTAGCCCGTGACAGCACTACCGCCAATAACCGCACCCGGGAACTTTTCGTAAACCTCAGTAAGGAAGCCCTTTACAAGCCTTACGGGGTCACCTGAGTTTGGCATATATTTGCTGAAAAGAAGCTCACCCGACGCATTGATAACCGCAGTTTTAACAGTTGTTGAGCCTGCATCAATACCGATGAATATCTTTTCGTTTTCTGCTGTTTTTCCGCTTGTTGCAACTCGGTTTGCGCTGTGCCTTGCAACAAACTGCTCATACTCTTTTTCGTCTGCAAAAAGAGGCTTTGCGCTGAGATACTCGCCGCTGTTGACGCAGGAAGCAATCTCATCCTTCACCTTTGCTATATCGAGCGCCTCGCCCTTTGCGCAGAATGCCGCACCGAGCGCAACAAAATAAAGTCCCTCATCAGGGCATTTGCCCGTTGTTTTTAGGCCTTTATCAAACGCACTGCGAAGCTCCGAAAGGAAGTAAAGCGGGCCACCGAGATAAACGATGTTGCCCTCTATTCTTCTGCCCTGAGCAAGACCTGCAACCGTCTGGTTGACAACGGCTGTGAATATACTTGCCGCAACGTCTGTTTTTGCCGCACCCTGGTTGAGCAGGGGCTGGATATCCGACTTGGCAAAAACACCGCAGCGCGATGCGATTGAGTAGATTTTTTCTTTCTGCTTTGCAAGCTCATTGAGCTCAAGAGGGGTAACCTCAAGCAGGGATGCCATCTGGTCGATGAATGCACCTGTACCGCCTGCACAAGAGCCGTTCATACGAACCTCTGTGCCGCCAGTGAAAAAGAGGATTTTTGCATCCTCACCGCCAAGCTCAATAACCGCATCGGTGCCCGGCAGAAGCTTTGATACGGAAACTCTTGTGGCATAAACCTCCTGCACAAACTCAAGCCCGAGCGTCTGAGCAAAGCCCATACCTGCAGAACCTGAAACAGTCAGCTTTGATTTTGAAAATTCGGGATGCTCTTTGAGAATTTCGCCAAGCATCTTTGCACTCATTTCCGCAATCTTGGAATAATGCCGTTCATATGCTTTGTAAACTATTTCTTCATTGTCGTTGACTGCAACGCATTTGAGCGTAGTCGAACCGACGTCCAATCCTATTCTCATTTCCCTTTTACTCCGTTTGTTTACTTTTTCATTTTCTCTTCTTCGGCTAAGCCTTCACGCATCAGCCTCTCTACTTCCTTGTAGAGCTTTTCGTTCGCCTGCTCTGCCGTCATACCGTCCGCTTTGAACGGCTCGCCGTAACGCACGGCAAGAGTCTTGCTCCTGAACTTGTATTCGCCGGTCAGACCGAACGGAACTATATAAGCATCCGTTTTTTTGGCAATGGCAGAGGTACCGGGCTTGAATTCAAGCAAAAATGCATCCGTACGGTTTCTTGTGCCTTCGGGAAAAATTCCGATTGCGCCGTCCTTCTTGAGCACTTTCATGGCAGATCTTACGCTCTGGGTGTCAGTTGTGGTTCTGTCAACGGGGATACACCCCATGGCACGGAAGAACCAGGCAAACTTACCCTCAAAATACTCCTTCTTCGCCATATAGTGAATCATCCGCTTGGTGGCAATTATTGTCAGGCACTGGTCCATAATGTGCTTATGGTTGCCTGCAATTACAACCGCACCCTCTTTGGGAATTTTTTCCGCACCGATAATACGCGGTTTGTAATAAAGCTTAAAAACAGCGCGCATCAAAGGCATAAAGAGCTTATAACCGAGCTCTCTGTCTTCGGGTTTTTTCATTTCTTCAGTTTCCTTCCTTGATGATTTCATTAAGTACGGTTGCCTCAAGGAGCTTATTGGTTGCCTTGAGTGAACCTTTTTCAACCTTTATTTTGGGCATAAACTTGATAGTCGGTCCTTTTCTGAAGGGTCTGTATTTGCCGGTAATTGCAAAAGGTACAATATCACAGCCTGCATCCATTGCAATTTTTACTGCGCCGCCCTTGAACGGCATCATCGGGTCATCCGTACGGTTAACGGTACCCTCAGGGAAGATGGCAACAAGCTTGCCATCCTCAAGATACTGCTCGGCTTTCACAACTGCCTCTTTGCCGCTTTTGCTTCTGTCTACCGGGATAATACCGAGACCGGGGAAGATGTATTTGCCTATACCGTTCATCAGCTCTGCCTTAGCTATAAAGTGAACGCAGCGCTTTGTTGCAACAGCAACACTGAAGCAGTTGAGTACGTGAGTGTGGTTACCTGCAAGAATTATCTTGCCGCTTTCAGGT
>JAFOBC010000233.1 GCA_017382015.1 Clostridia bacterium | reverse complement strand
TAAGCCGATTGCCAAATCATAAAATTGGAAAGCCGCTGTTCGCCGCTTGGGCGGACAATAACGTCCGGCTCAGGCTGACCCGCAGTATAAAGTCCGTCTGAAATCATATCCTCTGTAATATCATCAGGATTGAGTTCACCATCTTTTACACGCTGAGCAAGATTTTTGACACTGTGAAGTATCTCTGCCCTACCGCCGTAATTAACGGCAATGTTGACAGTTGTCCTTGTCTTTGAGCGTGATTCACTCTCAGCAGTATCAAACAAATCAAGAATATCCTGAGGCATGCCTTCACGCTCACCCATATAATGCATATGCATACCCTTCTGCTCATTTTCCGCTTTTCGCTCCTGAGCTTCAAGCAGATAATCGCGAAAGATATTCATAAGGGCAGCTACCTCCTGAGGAGGTCGCCTCCAGTTTTCTGTAGAGAAAGCGTAGAAAGTCATACTTTTGATACCAAGGTCGCAACCGTATTCACAAATTCTGCGAAACGTATCAGCGCCTGCAATATGACCTTCGGAACGGGATAAGCCTCTTGAAGTAGCCCAGCGGCCGTTACCGTCCATAATAAATCCGATATGGCTTGGCAACACAATGCTCATTGTCAGATCTCCATAACTTCTTTTTCTTTATCAGCTGCTACAACTTCAATTTCTTTTACATACTTGTCTGTCTTATCCTGAATCTGCTTCTCGCCTTCTTTGAGGTCATCCTCAGTAATCTCGGAAGCTTTCTCCATCTTCTTGAGCTTATCCATACAATCACGGCGGATTGAGCGGATAGCTACCTTTGAATCCTCAGCAGTTGCACGGATTGTCTTAACAATTTCCTTACGTCTGTCCTCGGTAAGAGGCGGGAAAGTAAGACGGATAACCGAACCGTCATTCTGAGGGTTAATACCGATATCTGATGCAAGGATAGCCTTTTCGATAGCACCGAGAACACTCTTGTCCCAAGGCTGAATTGTAAGAATTCTTGCTTCGGCAACAGAAACCGCAGCAAGCTGATTTACAGGTGTGGGTGTGCCGTAGTAGTCAACTCTGATTTTATCAAGAACTGCGGCAGATGCTCTGCCTGCTCTGATTGTAGCGTACTCGCTCTTGAGCGCGCTGATAGTCTTCGTCATTTTTTCGTCTGCGAAGCTGAATACTGTTTTCATAACAAATTCTCCTTATGTTTTATTCTTTAACAATTGTGCCTATTGTTTCACCTTTGACGGCCCTGAGAACGTTTTCAGGATCGTTAAGGTTGAATACGAGGATTGCAATGCCGTTTTCACGGCAAAGTGATGAAGCGGTACTATCCATAACTTTAAGACCCTTTGCAAGCACCTCAGTATGAGTAAGCTCATCATATTTGACTGCATCATCAAATTTATTGGGATCTTTATCGTAGACACCGTCAACATTAGTTGCTTTGAAATAAACCTCTGCGCCAATCTCAGCAGCACGAAGAGCCGCAGTTGTGTCGGTAGAGAAGAAGGGGCAACCCGTACCACCTCCGAAAATAACTACCCTGCCCTCTTCAAGGTGACGCACGGCAGCATCTTTATTGTATGTTTCGCAAATCTGAGGAATCGAAAGCGAAGTCTGTACTCTGGCATCAACACCGAGCTGTGAAAGTGCATCACCCAGAGCAAGTGAATTCATAATCGTTGCAAGCATTCCGATATGGTCGGCTCTTGTCCTGTCCATATTCTCACTTGATCTGCCGCGCCAGAAATTACCGCCGCCAACAACAACGCCAATCTGCACACCAAGCTCACAGCACTCTTTTATAACACGGCACACAGACATCGTCATATCATTGTCTATTCCGTGTCCTTTTTCGCCCGCAAGAACCTCACCGCTTACTTTAAGCAGGATTCTCTTATAAACAGTGGACATTTCTGCTCACCCTTTCCATCTTAACTTATTTTATATATTTTACTTTATAAAGCGCTATAAGTAAATACTTAGTTAGCAAAATTCAAATATAATTTAAAATTTCACACAAATTATCAGTTAACACGGATGAAACTCATAGGATTAACCGTAATACCGCTTACTGTTACAGGCTCATTTGTATAGTTGACGTAAACTCTGGTAGTAGATTCGTACTCTGTACAATAAACACCTTCAGACACCTTGTAGTGGTCGGTTATTCTTGAAGCTCTTAGATCGGCAAGAACCTCACCTACAGCAAAATAGGAATCATACATAGATGCAATCAAGTTATCAGCAGAAAAGATCTGAGCATACTTTTCGCTACCATCAAGCGAATCATCTGTAATAACGTAACCGGGAATCGCACCAAATTCGACACAGCGCAGAAGAGCCTTTTTACTATCCGAAGCCATATTGATGCCGTCATATGAGAACTCAACAATACCATGCAGAATAATCTGAACAAAAGGCACGGATATGTAAGATTCAGTTTCTGTACGTGAGCAACTCATCGGAAGCATTGAAACAACGTCTGCATTCTTTAACGAGTAGAAATTGCCGCCGCAAACCATTACGGGACTTTTTGTAGAGAGCGGTGCTGTTTGAGCAACATATTCTGCTATAACATCCTCTCTGCTAAGAGCAGAATCAAGCTCAGTAAAAGCAAATTTGCCAATATCCGTCAAACAGTAGCCGGTCGCGTCGAACGAATGAAATCTTTCAAGCACGGTGAGCACACTGTCCTCAAGCAAAGATGATTTGATAAAGTGTCTGGCATTAGGCTTAACACCAAAACCTGCCTGAGTGAACGGGTCGTCAAATGTTATTGTAAATTTATCGTTATTCAGGTTTTTAAGCGCTGATGAAGAGCTCGTATCACTTCCAAGGCTGATATCATAAAACACCTTGAAATTAAGGCTTGAGGCATATTTGTTAAGCTCCTCAACACCCGCCATTCCGCCAAGAGAACCAAGCGCAGAAGCATCAGCCGCGTTGCTTGAAAGCAATCCGCCTTTAAGTGCACCGGTATACCTCAGGTATACGTTATCAACGCCCTTGGACTTGATTCTGCCAAGAATATCAACAGCTTCATTATAGTCCGTGAGTTCCTTGCCAACAGAGAAAACGCCGTCAGTTGTAGCCTTGCCGACAATATTGACAAGCAGCGGCATATACTCCGCCTCTTCAACACTTCGTGTAGACAACGTATAATCGCGTATAAGCTGCTCACGGCAAGCCGCAGCCATACCTGAGTAAGTTGCGTTAGCACCGCTGAGGAATCTGAAACAAATTGAAATTTTGTCCGAATAGCATTCATCTGTGTATGTGAAGCTGTTTTCATCAGTCTGGCTGAGTGCCGTTGTAAAGACAGGACCCACGCGGTTATAAGCACTTCCGTTAAGAGCTTTGTTAGCAGTAATTCTGGCAACAGACTCACCGCTTCCTATTACCGCCGCAAAAGCGTCATTGCCGCTTCTCATACCATAAGCCGCGACAACACTCGAAATCTGTGAAGAACCGCCAATATCATTACCGTATACGGCTATATCAACAGGAGCTATCTCTTCCTTAGAGGCTGTATCAATCAAAGCACCGCTACCGTCAGGCACAAGTATATAATCACCCTGACGAGCAGTATCATCAGCACCGAAATATTCGAGGAATCCGATATTTATAAGCACGTCATCACTATTGCCAAGATTAACCCATGAAAGATCAGCATAAAAACAACCGTCTTTAAGATAGTAAGTTGCAGTAACCTTGTAGAGTATATTACCATCTGCCGCAGAAGAATAAGCTTCGTCCGTTGCACCAAGGTCAATATTATTGAGCCAATCACCGTTATCGGTTATAAGATATACAACTTCAAAGCCTTCATCAGTTTTGTTGAAATACATACCGCCCTGCGATACACAATTATCCTGCGAATTGAGAATATAGCGCTTACCGTTATGTACGATATTCAACGAGATAACGGATGCTTCATCAGAAAAAGAACCGTATTCACTAAGCTGCGGCAAAGATGACCAGAGCTTACTGTCCTCGCTATTGGTAACACGCACACCGACAGAACCGCTGTTCTCATCGAAAAGCAGTGTAATAAGGCCTGACGTATCAATCTCTTTCAATCCATCCGTAGCACAGTAATGCTCGGAAAGCTCAGCTGACTGAACACGAACAGGTTCTATGGTTGCATCAATACTCCTGCAACTTACGCCAGAACCGGAACAACCGACACAAGTCAACAGCATTGATAAACATATTAACAAACTCACAATTTTTGTAGATTTCTTTTTCAAGCAACTGTTCTCCTAAATGAATTTGATTTGTATTATAATTCCGGAAATTTACTCAGTGAATAAATCTGTATCCCGTTCCCCATACCGTCTCTATATGCTGGATACCTGCAGAATTTTTATCTATTTTTTCGCGTATTCTATTGATATGAACGGTAACCGTAGAAGTTTCGCCCATAGAATCAAGCCCCCAAATCTCGTAAAAAAGGTCGCCTTTGCTGAAAACAATATCGGGATTTGAAGCGAGATGCCAGAGCAGTTCAAACTCTTTATTTGTCATAACAACTTCGTTACCGTCTACATATACTTTTCTTGAGCTTTTACAAAGCTTGAGAGCAGTAAATTCCAATACATCTATATTGCTGTTCTTCTTTGAAGAAATCGCTTTGTACCGCTCGATTCTCGCCTCGACTCTTGCCGCCAGCTCGCGGAAATTAAACGGTTTTGTTATGTAATCATCAGCGCCAAGAGAAAATCCCTCAATAACATAATCAGGTTCCTGTCTCGCAGTGACAAAAAGTATCGGCGTATCTTTATCTACACGCAGCTTTTTACAAAACTCAAAGCCGTCAAGCCCCGGAAGCATAACATCAAGAATAATCAGGCTGTAATCGTTCTGCAAAGCTGATCCGTATCCGCTCAAACCATCGCTGCAAACATCAACCGAATAACCATTTGCCGAAAGATATTCACGCTCAAGTTCAGCAATAACTGCATCATCTTCAACAATAAGTATTTTCTCTTTCATATACCTGTTCTCCCGTTAATATCATTCACATTACAGGGGATTATCATTGCTCTTACGCTCAATTAAAGCGTATACTGTCAGTCCGTTTCCGTTATTTTTAGCCCAGACAGCAATATTATTAAGACTGAGAATCTGCTTTGCAATAAACAGACCCAAGCCACTGCCCTCGTTAGTATTGCGTCTTGCTCGGTCGCCGCGATAAAACATTTCAAAAAGCATGTCTTCAGAACCGGGTTCTACACCTACGCCATTATCGGCAAGTGAAAACAGAATCTTTCCGTCTTCGGAATCTTCAAGCGTAATTGCAATCACGCAATCTTCCCCCTGTTTTTTGTATTTCACAGAGTTGTTTATAAGATTTGTAAGAGCGCGCTTGCAGCTTTTAATATCAATCATCGTAACAGACTTCTGCTTACAATTATCTGCAAAGGTAATTGTAACATCGCTGCTGGATAAATTAAAATCATTTACATAATTCTCCAGAACGCTGCTTAAATCAACAGGCTGAAAATCCATAACAATATCAGTTTCGTTATATTTTTCAATAGCCGCAAGACTCTTTAACATTATGTTGATATCTTCTGTATTACGCAGAATCATTGAAGCAAAGCGTTTAATACTTTCTTCATCTTTAACCATTCCGTCCTCAATCATTGAGGCACAACCGTTAATACGGGTTATCGGCGTCGCAATATCATGCATAAGACCGCTGATATAAATTTGCTTTACTCTCTCTTCGTTTTTTTCATGTTCGCGATATTCAATCAGCTGGTTGCGAACTCGCTCAACAGCCTTAAAGAGGTCGCCGATTTCATCGTTTTCATCATGCACTACAGGATTTTCATATTCACCTTGCGCAAAATCCGCTATATGTTTTTCAATCTCCCGTAAGGGAATCAAAATCTTCTTGTAAACAATAGACTCATATATCCGTCTTAAAACAAGAAGCATAAGCAGAATCAGAATATTAAGCACCGAAGCGGCACCCATTATTACAAACGTGCTTGTAGAAAGCACCTCAAACCTCGGCGAAACGATAACGTAAAGCAGAGACACGAGCATACACAAATTAACGCCGATAACAAATATAGCTATTGCAACAGCCACAGTAAACGGAGAGCTTTTGATAAGAGAAGACTTCTGCTTTTTATTTACCCTTTTCATAACTTAATACTTACCGGTTGATTGCTCAAAATAGCAAATCATATCCTTAACTTCTATTTTTGCACCATCCTCAGTAACAGCAGTGCCGCTCATCCTGCCAAACATAATCTTTTCGCTTTGCCTTACAACTGTAAAATCGTGCTCGTTTTCGCAGTAATAAATAGGCTCTATCTTCATTTCAAAGCGTTTATCGTTTGAACGGACAGTACACATCTTATAGTTATCATCAGCACAAGGGTAATCAATAAATATTTTATCAAGTTTATGGCACACACCATCATAAAAGAATGCATTTTCTGTCGCTGCATCGGTATTTCCGAAGCCATAACCGATATTGAACCCAAACGGCTTACCGTTAACAAGAGCATTACCTACGCAATGTATGCGCCTGCAATTTTTAGTCCAGACTCCCCTGCCCCAATCAAGCACAGCAAAATCGGCACCTGAATCAAACTCAAAATTCTGAGAATTAACTGTTACGCTTCCGCTCACAGGCATACAAGCAATAACCTGATTGCAACAAAATTGAGTCTTATCATCATTCATCGGTATAAGCACAGAAACCGACTCCGATGAAGAATCACGGTTAACGTGTACGTTTGCCTCTATTGATGCATTAAATACCTTAGAATAGTTACAATAAAGATGCCTGTCCGACGAATTAACAAGACACATAAATTCGCAGAAAAGGCCCTTATATACACTGCTGCCGGATTCGCTGGTTTTGGAGAGTGTAATACTGCCGCCGTGAAGAGGCTTAGGATTGTAACACTCATATTTCGCTTTATTTTTTATATCATAGAAGCAAGCGCTTACCTGACCCAAAGCTCTGTTATCCGCAATGTGCATTGTAAGTGCATAATCACCGCTCGAGCTGATAAGAATATAACTGTCCCACTCTCGAATTTTCATTCTTTCCTGCACTATGTTGCGGGGGCAGTAATCAAAGACGAGCTTAGCAGCCCATCCCGGTTCAACTATACGACCCTGCTCATCCGGCAGAATCTGAAATTCGGTAAGCTTATTCTGCATGGCAATACCTCCGAAAATAAATTCAACGGTGAAAATTATGATAAAAAAGATTAAAGAATACTCATTTGTCTATTTATTCGGCGCTGTAGTATACAGTCTGATAGAAATTACATTCCGAGGCTTTACACATTGGACAATGGCGCTTACCGGCGGACTGGCATATCTGCTCATATATATTATGAACATCAAGGCCAAAACACGAAGCCTTATCCTGAGATGCCTTGCCGGTTGCGCTATTATAACTGCATTGGAATTTGTCGTCGGATGTATTGTAAACAGAAAACTTCATATGAACGTATGGGATTACTCGCAGCAACCCGGCCACTTGCTCGGCCAGATATGCCCGCTTTTTTCAGCCATATGGTTTTTGATAAGTTTCCCCGCGATGCTGCTATCCTTTTTCATCAAAGGGAGACTTTTTTCGGGGAACCCTGACGGCAAAGGCCGAAATTAACTGTTCTTAAAATATTTAACAAGACCGTCAACCGTCGCCTGCGCAAGTGCATTCTGATTACTGTCGTTAGTAAGAGCCTTACACTCGGTAACGTTTGTAACAAATCCGTATTCGATAAGCACACTCGGACACTCTTCAACACGGGCTACCTTGAATCCCTTAAACTTTGTGCCCTTATCCACCTTATTCGCCATAGTCTTGTTTGAAGCATAAATACTGCTCTTGTACGCAGAAACAATACTTGTGTTCAGATAATAAGCGAGAGGATATGAATAGCTCTTGTAATAATAAGCGGTAGTGCCCGATGCAGAGGACGATGTTTCTGATGCGTCGCAATGAATTGCAACAAAAACATCCGGATTCTTAGCTCTGCACAACGCAGCACGCTCATCAAGACTCGGATTGGTTGACGATGACGAGCGAGTCATAATTACCTAGCGCCAAGAGCTTCAAGCTTTGCTTTCACTTTGTTTGCAATTGAAAAATTAATTGTAGCTTCATGTGCATAATTTTTGCCGACAACAACTGCACCGATTGCGCCCGGATCGTTACCGCCGTGACCGGCATCAAGCATAATAACCTTGCCGCTCAAAGCGCCATTTACGCGCTCTTTGATTGAGAATGTAAGCGTGCCGTCATTGTTGTAGTAATACTTGACGCCGTAGAATCCGCCCTTCTTCTGAAGATAAAGACGCAGTGTACACGTGCCGTCGCTGTTTTTAAACCATTGCGCTTTTGAAATTACGGAAGTTTTAATCTGAGGAGCAGTATCAACCTTTGTAGTATGATAGAAAACTATATCGATATACTCTGCCGTAAAGCTCTCTACACTATACGGTCTGCCCTGAGTCTGAGTATAGTACGACTGGGGATATTCACGCACGTTGAAAGGCACTTTCCATCTGGTGGTAAGTGTGATTCTGGTTTCATCGGTATCTCTCACTACCCCGACAGTACGGATTTCGTTTGAAGGCATATTATAACCAGAAGCCAGGTACTCAACGTCACTCTGATAACAACGTCTGCCCGAGGAAAGTACATAGTATTTGATGCCGTCGTAAGAGCTTGTGTTAACAACGTAATCAACCGTGCCTTTAGGCAGCGCCACAAAGTAAGGAACAGAAACATCGTTCATAGTAGACGAAGGCAAGGTTTCGGCATAATCCTTCTTGACAACTACCATTTTGGATTTGCCTGATACTCCGTTATTCTTATAGGGAGTCAGCAGTTCAAATATCTGAGGCTTTTGAGTAGTGACAGGAGTTTGAGTAGTTGTAGCTTTTTGCGTTGTAGTAG
>JAFOBC010000025.1 GCA_017382015.1 Clostridia bacterium | reverse complement strand
TTCAACCCCGATATGCTTCTGCACTTGCCTGAAAAATATGAAAACCTTGAAAAACTGCCTTTATCGGTAGCAAAGAAACTTTCTTTTGCCGACCCTTATGCCTGCGCAATTTTTCAGCTTGAACGAATGGAAGATCTGGGTGAGGCGCAGAATTTCAGGGTTGAAATGGCAAAACACAAATGCTCCGAAGCTGAAGCACGCAAACTTGCAAAAGAAAATATTTTCTCAAAAACCGTTGTTTTCGGTCTTGGTATGACGGGTCTTTTTATTGCAGACCAGATAAAGCGCAATCATCCCGATGCACAGATTCTTTTTGTTGGCAGAAGCGATGAAAACTGCAAAAAGGTTACTTTCTCAAAGGAAATCGCAGGCGCGGATTATCTTTGCACAAGCGGTCTTTCCGAAGAGGAAACTGCAGAAAAGATTATGGAAAAAATCGGCGGCAGAGCAACGATGTTTGTCGGCACAAGCGGTTCAAACGTTGAACACAGAATTGCTTTTCAGCATAAAGTTCTCGGTTGCAACGGCGTTTATAACAGTTTTTCATTGGGCCCCGTTGTTTCTTATGACACAATGCCTTTCGGCTTTGAAAACCATCTGATTTTTGCATCAATCAACTTCCGTCAGGAGCATATGGAGAAGGCGATTGAGGTGCTTGTTGACAGCCGTTATGACGAGGTTGTTGAGCTTATCGGCAAAGACGAGTTTATTGCCGACCCTCTTGATGCTTACGAAAACAAAATTTTCTGCAAAGGCGCACCGCTTAAAACGGGCGTTATCTGGAACAAAAAATATATTGAAGAGGAAAAATAAAATGAGAGCAATTGTAATTCCGAATCCGAATGAAATAGAAATCAGAGAAGTACCGATGCCCGAAGTCAAAGAGGGCGAAGCACTTCTTAAAGTTAAATACGTTGGCATCTGCGGTGCAGACGTAGCATCGTTTACGGGCAATCAGCCGTTTACAACGTATCCCAGAATTCCGGGTCACGAATTTTCGGCTGAAATAGTATCAATCCCCGAAAATGATAAGGGATTGAAAGCGGGCGATATTGTAACCTGCAATCCATATTTCAACTGCGGCGGTTGTTACAGCTGTGAGCGCGGTTTTGTTAACTGCTGCACCGATAATCAGACGATGGGTGTTCAGCGTGACGGTGCATTCTGCGAATATATCTCAATGCCGATTGAAAGAATTTATGGCGGCAAGGGTCTTTCTGCACAGGAACTTGCACTCATCGAACCTTTCTCGATTTCGCAGCACGCAGTATCACGTGCAACCATCAAAGAAACCGATAACGTGCTTGTAATCGGTGCAGGTCCCATCGGTCTTTTTGCGCTTCTTGCCGCAAAGCAGAAATGCAGCAGAATCGTTGTTGCGGATATTCTCGACAACCGTCTTGAGCTTGCAAAAGAATACGGTGCGGATGCGGTTGTGAATACCAAAACTCAGTCGCTTGAAGAATTCACAAAGGAATTCACAAACGGCAACGGCTTTGACGTTTGCATAGAGGCTTGCGGTGCGCCCGAAACTTTTCTGGGCTGCATCGAAAACGCCGCTTTTGCCGCAAATATTATTCTTATCGGCAACGGCAAGCGTGAATCAAATTTTGTTCACTCAATCATTCTCAAAAAAGAGCTTAACATTCACGGCAGCCGTAACGCTCTCAAAGATGATTTTATCAATAACATTGATATTGTGGCTTCGGGCAAAGCCGACGTTATGAAAATGGTCAGCGGTGTTTACGATATGGCGGATGCACTTGATGCATTCAAAGCACTCGCAAACAACGACGGCACACTTGCAAAACTTCTGATAAAAATCGGTGATTGATATGAGAGAAACGGTAATTCAGTTTGGCGAAGGCAATTTTCTCAGGGGATTTTTCGATTATTTTCTTGACGTGATGAACAAGCAAGGTCTTTATGACGGAAAAGCCGTTGTTATTCAGCCGAGAGCAGGCGGAAAGTGCGCCTTGTTAAGTGAACAGAACAATAAATATAATCTTTATTTAAGAGGCATTGAAAACGGAGCAGTAAAATGCGAACATCATTTTGTTGAGTCAATTTCAAGATGCATTGACCCGTATAAATGCTTTGAAGAATATATGTCGCTTGCCGATAATCCCGATTTCCGTTTTATAGTTTCAAACACAACCGAAGCGGGAATTGCGTTTGATGATACCGATAAATTTGAAGATATGCATTGCAAAGGCTTCCCTGCAAAACTTACTCAGCTTCTTTACAGACGCTATAAAAAAGGACTCGGCGGTTTTATAATTCTGCCTTGCGAGCTTATAGATAATAACGGTGCAGAGCTTAAAAAATGCGTTCTGAAGTATGCTGATTTATGGAATCTTGAAAACGGTTTTGCCGATTGGATTGAATCCGAAAATCAGTTTGCAAATACTCTTGTTGACAGAATTGTTACGGGGTATCCGAATGACGAAACAAAGGATATTCACCCTGACGATAAATTCCTTGATACGGCGGAGATATTCCATCTCTGGGTTATTGAGGGCAATTTTGAAGAGGAACTTCCTCTTCAAAAAGCAGGTTTCAACGTTGTGTGGACAGACGATGCAAAACCCTATAAAAAAATAAAAGTAAGAATTCTCAACGGTGCGCACACTTCGCTTGTTGCAGGTGCTTTGCTTTCGGGCATTGAAACTGTCGGCGAAGCGATGAATGACGAGATTGCTTTAGCATTTCTCAACAAATGTATGAAAGAAGAAATTCTGCCCACAATCGGTGAAAACGAAGAGAGCATAGCTTTTGCAAACAGCGTTTTTGACCGTTTCAGAAATCCGTTTATCGCTCATAAATGGCGTTCAATCGCTCTGAATTCAGTCAGCAAATTTTCCGTGCGTGTGCTTCCCACTTTGCTTGAATATAAAGAGCAAAACGGAACATATCCCAAGGGACTTTCACTTGCCCTTGCCAATCTTATTTATTTCTATAAAAACGATAATCCCGAGGATGCTGAATCCGTTGTGTCGGCAATGAAAAACGGCAGTATTGCCGAAATTCTTGCGGATACTTCTTTATGGCAGACCGACCTTTCGGATATGACTGAAATAATTACCGAATATTACAATAAAATTGACACTGTCGGTGCAAAGGAAACGATGAAATGGATACTGTCAGAATAAACGAAAAAGATAACGTCTGCGTAAACCTTGAAACGGGTCATAAAATCGCTGTTTGTGACATCGCAAAAGGTGCGGATATAATCAAATACGGCTATCCCATCGGCTACGCAACCGAAGACATCAAAGAGGGCGAATCCGTTCATTCTCACAATATGAAAACAAAACTCGGCGATATTTTGTCTTACGAATATACCCCGAATTTTGAGGAGCTGATTCCCGAAGAACCGTTCACAATTAATGCATATATCCGTGAAAACGGTGAAATCGGCATCAGAAACGATATATGGATTGTTCCGACGGTAGGCTGTGTGAACAGTATCGCAAAACAACTCGGTGAAAAAACGGGAGCAATCTGTTTTTCGCATCCTTACGGTTGCAGTCAGCTTGGCAATGATATGAAAATCACGCAGTTGATTCTGCGAGGACTTATCAGCCATCCCAATGCAGGCGGTGTGCTTGTGCTTGGTCTGGGTTGCGAAAACAACAATATTCCCGAAATGAAAGCAGTTCTTGGCAGTTGGAATGAGGAAAGAGTAAAATTCCTTTCGGTTCAGGACTGCGAAGACGAAATCGCACAAGGTATTGAACTGATTGAAGAATTAAAGAAAACCGCTTCAAAAGATAAGCGTGAGTCTGTTCCCGTTTCAAAGCTGAAAATCGGTCTCAAATGCGGCGGCTCAGACGGTTTTTCGGGTATCACGGCAAATGCCGTTGTCGGCAAGGTTACAGATAAAGTCTGTGCTATGGGCGGGGCGGCGGTGCTTACCGAAGTTCCCGAAATGTTCGGTGCGGAAACCGTTCTTTTTGACCGATGCATAAATAAAGATGTTTTTGACAAAAGCGTCAGCCTTATCAACAACTTCAAGCAATATTTCAAAGACCACGGTCAGCCCGTTTCAGAAAATCCATCACCCGGTAATAAAGAGGGCGGAATCACAACACTCGAAGAAAAATCTCTCGGCTGTGTTCAGAAAGGCGGAACGGCTCCCGTTGTTGACGTGCTCGATTACGGCGATGCCGTAACAAAAGCTGGACTCAATCTTCTGAACGGTCCGGGAAATGACATCGTTTCAATAACGAATCTTGCGGCGGCAGGCTGCCATCTTGTTCTTTTCACAACAGGCAGAGGCACTCCTCTCGGCGGTGCGGTGCCTACGGTTAAAATCGCATCAAACGATGCAATCGCAAACAAAAAACCTCATTGGATTGATTTTTCTGCATACGGATTTGATAAAGATGCAAAAGCCGATGAATTATTGAAACTTATAAAAAGAGTTGCCGACGGAGAAATGACCAAAAACGAGATTCTCGGCAACCGTGAAATTGCAATATTTAAAGACGGAGTAACGTTATGATTATTGATGCACACGCTCATTTATGGAAAAAGCAGAACGGAATTGTAAACGGCAAACCCGTTTATGACGTCGGCGGCGGTAAAAGTGATTTCGGCGGCGAAATCCGTCAGATGATGCCGCCTTATATGACAGACGGCGAGAATTCCGTTGAGAGATTCCTTGCCAATATGGATTACGCAGGTGTCAGCGGTGCGGTTATTACTCAGGAATATATTGACGGCAATCAGGACGGATATCTGCTTGAGTGCAAAAGTGACAGAATAAAAATCTGCGCCTTGTATGAAGAAAAAACGCTTGGCGATGTTTCAGGTTTTGACGGCATAAAAATCTGTGCAGGTCGCCTTGCCGATAAAAATCTGCTCAATCACCTTGAACCCTTCAGAGTTGCAAATGATAACGGAAAATTTATTTCGATTGATCTTGCAGATGGTGACGAACAAACCGAAATGATGCAGAAAATCATTGGAATGTTCCCCGATTTGAGAATTGCAATCGGGCATTTCGGAATGGTCACAAGAGAAAACTGGCTTGAACAGATAAAGCTCGCAAAAAACAAGAACGTGTTTATCGAAAGCGGCGGAATAACCTGGCTTTTCAATGCGGAGTTTTATCCCTACCCCTCTGCCGTTAAAGCGATAAACGAAGCAGCTGACCTTGTGGGCTTTGAAAAGCTTATGTGGGGCAGC
>JAFOBC010000232.1 GCA_017382015.1 Clostridia bacterium | reverse complement strand
GCAGAGAAGCAATGGAAAAAACAATCTCCGATGCTGTTTCAATCTTAAAATAAATATAAGTCTTATTCAAAATATCTACCCCATCTGCAAAAGCACCGAGCTTGAACGCCCGGTGCTTTTGTTTTTCAAAACTTTCAAAATAATCAAAAAATTAACATTAATAAACCCCGAATGGTTTGCAACAATAATAAAGCAAACGCAAATTGAATTTGAAGGGGTGTAAACGAAATGTCAAAGAATAATTCAGTTGTTCCTCAGGCAAGAGCCGCTCTTGACCAGTTCAAGATGGAAGCTGCAAGAGAAGTTGGCGTTAACCTTAAGCAGGGTTACAACGGCGACCTCACTTCCAAGGAAGCAGGTTCTGTAGGCGGTCAGATGGTTAAGAATGATTGTCCCGTACGAACTATGAAATTCACCCGTGAATACCGTTGGCTTGACGGGCACAGCAAAGAGATTACATACGAAGTAGCTCTTGCGGTATAAGACTATGTTTTTAGTTGAGTTAATTATTCATACTTGACACATTAAGTGCGATTTGATATTATAATACTGCAAATATGAATAGTTATATTTGGAGGAGTTATGAAGTTTACACAACTCGGAAGTGAAAAAGCGATTCTGAAGGAATTCGGCAATCGTATAAAGCAATACAGAATTTCAATGAATGTTACACAGCAGCAACTCGCACAGAGATGCGGTGTTTCCGTCAGCACTATGATGCGCATTGAAAACGGTGACGACCCGAAATGGTCAACGATAATCAAAATTTTATCGGAATTCAATTTGCTCGATAATCTTGATGTTTTAATACCCGAACCTCAACCCGATTACAAAGCGATGTTTGAAGAAAAGACTGCAAGAAAACGTGCAAGACCCGATAAGAAAAAATCGGGCGATACTTGGGTCTGGGAAGAAGATAAGGAGAATGAAGATTGAAAAACATAAATACTGTCCGTGTGAAATTATGGGGCACAACCGTCGGCTATCTTCATCAGGATGATAACAGACTTGTCGGATTTCAGTATGATGAAGATTTTCTGAAAAGCAACATTGAAATTTCACCCGTTAAAATGCCGTTATCGGCAGTTACTTATTCTTTCCCTTCTTTGCCTGAACAGACTTTTCACGGCTTGCCGGGAATGGTTGCCGATTCGCTTCCCGATAAATTCGGTAACATTGTCATAAAGAACTATCTTGAAAGTCAGGGAAGAACCGAAGACAGCTTGTCGGTTATTGAAAAACTTTGTTATACGGGTAAGCGTGGTATGGGTGCGTTGGAATATGAGCCTTCGCAGGAAATTGTGTCAGCAAACGAAAAGGTTGACCTCGATGCTCTCACAAAACTTGCTTCCGATATTTTGTCCGAAAAAGAGAAGGTTCACTTTGAGAAAAACGATAGCCTCATGGCACAGTTGATGGAATGCGGTTCATCTGTCGGCGGGGCAAGAGCAAAAACTCTTATTGCATGGAACCCCGAAACAAACGATATCCGTTCGGGACAGATTGAAGCAGGCAAGGGTTATGAATACTGGCTTCTGAAGTTTGACAATATCAAGAATAACAAAGATAAAGATTCAAGACCCGATGACGGCGAATACACAAAAGTTGAATATGCCTATTATCTTATGGCTCTTGATGCGGGAATTGAAATGAGCAAATGCAGACTTTACAAAGAAAACGGCAGTGCTCATTTTATGACGAAACGTTTTGACAGAAAAGGCAAAAAAGGAGAAAAACTTCATATGCAGTCACTTTGTGCTATTGCTCATATGGATTTCAATTCGCCGAGAGTTTATTCATATGAAGAAGCGTTTGCGGTAATGAAACAGCTCAGACTTCCTTACAGCGACTTTGTTCAGCTGTTCAGAAGAATGGTTTTCAATGAGTTTGCAAAGAACTATGATGACCACACCAAAAACATCTCGTTTCTTATGGATAAAAAGGGTGTATGGTCACTGTCGCCTGCGTATGACGTGACGTTCTCTTACAGAAAAGACAGCATCTGGGTTAATGCCCATCAGATGCTTATTAACGGAAAATCCGATGACATAACAGATGAAGATATGATGAAGGTTGCAGAAAAAGTCGGTGTCAAAAAATCCGATGCAATAAAATGCATTGAACAGGTCAGAACTTCCGTTTCAAAGTGGGAGGGTTTTGCACGTCAGGCAGATTTATCGGAAAACAATATCAAAAGAATACAGAAAATGCTGAAGATAAATCAGTAATAACAACGAGAGCTATACAGCTTGCATTGAAGCAAATTGTATAGCTCTTTTTATATTAGGGAACGTTTTTCTTGCTTATTTATATAATTACATTATATCTATCAGATATTACTTAAACAGAGAATCTTATTCTTACAGCTTGCAGATATCTTCATTGGTTATAAGATGCAGACCTGCATTTTCGAGTGCGGATTCAACTGCATCGTTATCCTCGACACGAAGAACAACATAAGCATGTTTTTCGGTTCTTGCCATAAATGCATAAAGATATTCAACGTTTATATTTGCCTTGTCAAGAACGTTGAGGGCGGCAGTGAGTGCACCCGGTTTATCGCCGATTTTAACGCCGACAACATCGATTGTTTTAATGAGATATCCGTTTTCTTCAAGGATTTTTGTTGCGGCAGGTTCGTTATCAACAATAAGACGAAGAATACCGAATTCCTCTGTTTCCGCAATTGAAAGCGCACGGATATTTATATCATTTTTTGCAAGAATGTCGGTAACCGAAACAACTGTTCCTTTTTTGTTCTGAACGAAAACTGTTAACTGTTTTATAGCCATTTTTTATTTCTCCTCTCAGATTAATTTACGTTTATCAATAACACGGACCGCTTTGCCTTCGCTTCGTGCAATGCTCTTTGGAGCAACAAGGTGAACTGCGGGATTGATGCCGAGCATAGTTTTCATTGCGCCTGCAAGAGATTTTTCCATTGCGATTATTTCGCTGACCTTGTCGGTGAACTTGTCGGGAGTCATCTCAACGTTAACATCGAATGTATCGTTGTTGTTCACACGGTCAACGATAATCTGATAATTGGGTTCATAACCTTCGTTGAGAAGAACCGTTTCAATCTGACTCGGGAATACGTTTACACCTCTGATGATAAGCATATCGTCAGTTCTGCCCATCGGCTTTGCCATCTTGATAAGAGTTCTTCCGCAGGAACACTTTTTGCGCGAAAGAACGCAGATATCACGTGTGCGGTAACGCAGAAGAGGAAATGCTTCTTTGTCAAGTGATGTGAACACAAGCTCGCCCTTACTTCCTTCGGGAAGAACTTCGCCTGTTTCGGGGTCAATGATTTCTGCGTAGAAATGGTCTTCGTTGATATGCATGCCCGTCTGTTCTTCGCATTCGAATGCAACACGCGGTCCCGAAGTTTCGGTCAGACCGTAAATATCATAAGCCTTGATACCGAGAGTCTTTTCGATTCCTCTGCGCATTTCTTCTGTCCAGGGTTCCGCACCGAAAATACCTGCTTTCAGAGGAATATCCTCGGGTTTATAGCCCTGTTCTTTGAGCGTTTCACCGATGTATGCGGCATAAGACGGAGTGCAGCAAAGAATTGTTGCATTAAGGTCAGTCATGAACTGAATCTGTCTTTCAGTATTGCCCGATGACATCGGAAGTGTAAGACAGCCGACCTTATGTGAACCGCCGTTGAGACCGGGACCGCCGGTGAAGAGTCCGTAGCCGTAAGCAACTTGACAAACATCTTTCTTTGTTCCGCCGACCGCTGTAATGGCTCTTGCACAGCAATCTTCCCACAAATCAACATCGTGCTGAGTGTAGAAAGCAACTACACGGCGACCTGTTGTGCCCGAAGTTGACTGAATGCGGACACATTCATCAAGAGGCTTTGCAAGAAGTCCGTAGGGATAAGCATCGCGAAGGTCGGCTTTTGTGAGGAAAGGAAGCTTGTGCAAATCTTCGATTCCCTTGATATCTTCGGGAGTTACGCCTTTTTCGTCCATAAGATTGCGATAATAGGGGACATTTTCATAAACGTGCTTTACCTGCTTGACGAGTTTCTCCGACTGGAGTTTCCTCATTTCTTCAAGAGGCATTGTTTCGATTTCTTTCTGATAGTAATTCTGCGACATTTTTTTGACAATCCTTTCTGATTTTGGATTTCGGATTGTGAAGTCGGCAAATAAAAAAACGCCCTCCGCATTCCGATAAAGAATACAGAGGACGAGAAAATACAAATCCCGTGGTACCACCTCAGTTCGCCATCATCACACGGTGACGGCCTTGTCGGGTACTGACATACCCTAGTTCTGTAACGGGAACTCCCGTTGCGTCCTACTAAAGATTGCTCTTATTCAGCGCACTGCTAACAGAATGAATTCGAGAAGGACTTCCTCTTTGCCTCGCACCACCCGGCAACTCTCTCCAGATTCTTTCCAACCTACTGGTTTCTGCTCATCGCATTTGTTGACTTGAATATAGCACTCGAAAAAGCGTTTGTCAACACTTTTTTTGAAATTTTTCCGAAAAAATTCTGCCTTTATTTTATAAAGATTTTCTAAAATATTTTGCAAAAATAAGACCCTGTTTTCTTCGAAATTATGATTATTTGCAGAATTCAAAGATTTCTTCAATGCGTTCCGATTCAGCTTTTTTGTTTTTCGTGAAAGCACTTACAAGAGGAACGATTATCATTGAAACAGCCATTGCAGTAACACCCATTTCAGGTGATTTTGCTGCGGCGGCGGAGAATCCCGATTGAAGGGAAATCACGAGTGTTGCACCGCCAACGGTGATAAGACCCGAAAGAACACCTGCGAATGCACCGGTTTTTGTGATTTTCTTTGAGAATAATCCCCAGATGTAAGGACCGATGAAACAACCCGATACAACGCCCCATGAGAAAGACATAAGGCTGACGATGATAGGAATGTTACGGGTTGCAAAGATGAATGAACAAATAACAAATGCAAGGCAAAGAACTCTTGTTAAAAGCATCTGATTTTCGGGCTTTGTTTCTTTTTTTCTTAAAGCAGGGATAAGGTCAACCGCAACTGCCGAAGCTGATGTGAGAACAACCGACTGAAGTGTTGACATTGAAGCAGAAAGAAGAAGAATCATTATAACGGCAAGAAGAATATTTCCCAAAGTTCCGTTGCCGAGAACTTCCGTAAGAAGAGTGGGAATAACGGCATCAATACCGCCTTCGGGAAGCTTACCGCCAAGAACAAGTCTTGAGGTTGAACCGATAAGATATGCGCCGCAACCGATAACGGTACAGAAAATTGTTGAAATAATTGTACCTCTCTTTATAGCGGCGGTATCCTTGATTGCGTAGAATTTGCCGATCATCTGAGGAAGACCCCATGTACCGAAGCTTGTGAGCATAATATTGAAGCAAAGGAATTTGAATGAAGAGCCTCCGAATATATTTGTCAACTGACTGCCTGTTACGGGATTCGGGTCATCGGGAAGTGACTTGAAGTTTGAAAGATTTTCTATAAGACCGCTGATTCCGTCAACACTTCCGTGACGAAGAACGGCAATAACAAGTAAAATAACACCTGCAATCATAATAACACCCTGAACAAGGTCGGTATAAGATGTTGCAATGTATCCGCCTGCAACAAGATAAACAGCCGTAAGGCAAGCGATCAGAAGCATCCATACCCAGGTTTCAACGCCGGGGAAAACAGAGCTAAAAAGCGAACCGAGACCTTTGTAAACTGCGGCTGAGTAGGGAACAAGGAAAACAAAGATTATAACCGATGCGAGAATTTTCATGCCTTTTGAGTTGTAACGTTTTTCAAAGTAGTCGGGCATAGTTCTTGCGTTCAGTTTCTTTGTCATTTTTCTTGTGCGATTAGCAAAAAGAAGCCATGAAAGCAGACAGCCGAGAATTGCGTTGCCGACACCGATCCAGATTGCGCCGATGCCGATATTCCAACCGTGCTGACCTGCGTAACCTACAAAAACAACAGCCGAAAAATATGTGGTTCCGTAAGCGAAAGCGGTTGCCCATGCGCCGATATTTCTTCCGCCGATAAGGAATCCGTCAAGTGTTTTGGATTTTCCGTAGCTGAAGCAACCGATAAGAATCATAACTATTGCATAAGCCGCAAGAGCTACCAAGGTGAAAATCTGTGTGTCTGTCATTTTTGTTACCTCCTGTCGTAAGCCTGTAAAATTTATCATTTAAGGCTTGCTTTTGTTTGAGTTTGATTATATAATGTGTTTTGCTATCAGTCAAACAAATAGAATTGATAATTGTCATCGATATTTTCGATGTTGCGGAGGCAAATAAAAATGGAATTGCGTAACCTTACAACTTTTATCCATGTTGCCGAACTCGGAAGTTTTACAAAAGCTGCCGAGTTGCTCGGATATTCGCAGTCAACAATCTCGTTTCAGATTAAACAGCTTGAAGAAGAGCTCGGTTGTCTTTTATTCGAAAGAATCAATCACACAATAACACTCACCGAGCGAGGTCACGAGCTTGTGTCATATGCCCATCGGATTTGTGCGCTGACCGATGAATTCAAAGAAAGCATTTCAATGGAAGAATCTCTCTGCGGTCATATAAATCTTGTAACACCCGATTCTGTGTGTGAGGATATGATTAATTCTCATTATATCGATTTTCACAATAAATATCCCGACATTTCAATCAAATTCACTACCGCTGATACTCACGTTATGTTTGATATGCTTGACCATAACGAAGCTGATCTGATTATAACTCTTGACAGTCATTCTTATCATAAAGATTATATTATCGCAAAGGAAGAAAAAATTCCGATGCATATGGTCGCAAGTTCAAAATCAAAGTTTGCAGGCATCAAAGGTCTTAAGATGAAAGATATAATCAACGAACCGTTCATTCTTACTGAATACGGTCAGGGATACCGACGGGTATTCGACAAAGAACTTGCAATGAAATCGCTTTATATAACACCCGTTCTTGAAATCGGAAGAACGGATATAATTACCTCAATGGTTTCACAAAGCGAAATGATTTCTTATCTTCCCGATTTTGTAACCAAACCTTTTCTTGATTCGGGAGAGCTGTGTTATCTCGATGTTTGCGATATAAACGTTGATATCTGGAAACAGCTTATTTATCATAAAAACAAGTGGCTTTCCAAAAGTCTGAAAACTACTATTGAATATATAAAATCAAAAGAATTTTCCGATTAATTCTGTTTAAGGAGTAAGTGATACAAATGGAAAACAAGAAATCTCTGGAAGAAGTAAGAAAGATATTTGAAGGCGACAGATTCGCAACCGAAAACGGAGCTGTGATTGAAGAAATCGGAGAGCGTAGTGCCACCTGCAGTCTGATTATTACGGATTCTCACCGCAATGCAATGGGTGTTGTAATGGGCGGAACATATTTTATGTTGGCGGATTTTGCCTTTGCTGTTGCAGCCAACCATGAAAAGATGGGGTGTGTGTCGTTGCGATCGGATATTTCTTTTCTGGGATCTGCCAAAGGTGAAAAACTGATTGCAAAAGCAGTTTGTATAAAAGACGGAAGAACAACTGCGTGCTATCGGGTTGATGTGACAGACAACTTGGAAAATCTGACAGCCACAGTAACGGTAACGGGATATCACATCAGCTGAAGTCAGTTGTTGAAAAAAGTCAGCAGACAACATTTAATGCAAAATGTTGCCTGCTTTTTTATTTTCTGCCGGTTACTTGTTCAGGGAACTTAATCACAATATCTTGCTTATTATCTTGTGAAAACTCAACCGTGTAATGCATATAACGTAAAATCGGGGTTACAGGTCAAACTATACGTACCCCTCAATTACCGCACTTTCAATCCTTTATGTATCAACGGTTTCAGAGCGCTTATTTGTCTACTTTTCAGATAGTTTTGCTTTGGCTTTATTTTAAATGAGTACAATTTTTGCTCAGTTCAGATATACAATGCTCAAATAATAGGGTTTTTGCGGTTAATTTTATGGTTTTATATTGACAAGATTTTCTTTGTGGCTTATAATTTGGGCATAACCAAGTTTGGTTTTGACCAAATTGAAGTTTGATGTGGAAAGGAGAGATTAAAATCAGAAAACGAAAACTCAACACAACAAAATCTGATATGATCAAAATTGCAACAAAAATGTTCATAACGAAGGGTTATTCGGTAACAACCTTAAGAATGATTGCCGATGAGCT
>JAFOBC010000024.1 GCA_017382015.1 Clostridia bacterium | reverse complement strand
CGCGTCGTGTTTGAATTCTCAGCACGGAACGTGGGACCAAATGTATAAATATTACGGAAAGCCATCGCATATGTTTCACCGTTAAGCTGTCCGCTTACAGTAAGGTTAGTAGGCTTGCCGAAGAAGTCTTCACTGTAATCGACTTTACCGTCATCAGTTACGGGAAGATTATCAGGATCAAGAGTAGAAACCCTGAACATCTCACCCGCACCTTCACAGTCACTTCCTGTGATAATGGGTGTATGAACATATACAAAGTTACGCTCCATAAAGAAGCTGTGAATTGCAAAAGCAATAAGTGAACGAACACGGAAAACTGCCTGGAAAGTATTCGTACGTGCTCTGAGGTGTGAGATAGTACGAAGATACTCAAGTGAGTGTCTCTTCTTCTGAAGCGGATAGTCGGGTGTTGACGGGCCTTCAACTACAACCTCAACAGCCTGGATTTCAAAAGCCTGCTTTGCTTCGGGGGTAGCAACAAGCTTACCTCTTACAATAAGTGCAGAGCCAACGTTAAGTTTTGACACTTCTTCAAAGTTTGACATTGTGTCATGAAAAACAACCTGAAGCGGCTCGAAATAAGTACCGTCATTAAGGACAATAAATCCAAAAGCTTTGGAAGCACGCACACTGCGCACCCAACCGCAAACTTCAACATCCTTGTCAATATATTGCTCAGTATTTTTGAACAAATCTCGTATCGTAATAATGTTCATTGGTTTAGGGACCTTTCAGTTATTTTTAGCTCTCATTTTGCAGTCTTTGTTATATGAAGCTTCAACAGCTGCATTAACTGCGTTTTCAAAGCCATTTTGCTGTAATGCAGTAACGCCTTCAATCGTAGTACCACCGGGCGAACAAACCCTGTCAACAAGCTCATAGGGATGATCATCTGTGCTGAGAATCATATCAGCACTACCCTTCACCGCCTGTGCTGCAACCTCAAGCGCAACAGACTTATTCATACCAAGTTTAACAGCTGCACGCGCAAGCTGATCGATGTACATATAGTTGAATGCAGGTGAACAGCCGCCAATCACGCCAAAAACAGCAAACTGACTCTCGTCCATTTCAAAAGTACCGCCAAAAGAATTGCAAAACTCAATAAGATTTTTCTTTTCTTCAGCTGAAACATTTTCCTGAACACAAACAGCAGTTGCCGACCCGCGTACCTTAGCGTTGATGTTCGGCATAATTCGCGCAAGCTTTGCATTGAAACCTAAGCAAGACCTGACGAAAGACAACTCCGTACCTGCAGCAACAGAAACAATAAAAGGATTCTTAGTTTTAAAAGTTTCTGAATTTTCAGTGAGAAGTGACAAAAAGTCTTTAGGCTTAACGGCAAGAATAACAATATCGCTTAAAACTATAAGCTCTGTTACGCTCGAAACCGCGGTAACCCCAAACGCAGAAATTTTATCAAGACTCGGCTGAAATAAATCATAGGCCAAAAACTCGTTTTTGCTAAAAAAATCAGACTGTGAAGAGCCGGCGACAAGTGCATTAGCAAGATTGCCGGCGCCTATAAAACCGATTTTCATTGTTAGACCTTCTTCGTTATTTGTAATTATTCAACGTCAGAAGTACAGTTGGGGCACTTTGTAGCTTCAATGTCAATTTCGCTCTTGCAGAAGGGACATTTCTTTGTAGTCGGAGCCTCTTCAACAGCTTCTTCCTTCTTAGCAGCCTTCTCACGAAGCTTGTTGATTGTTCTGACAAGAACAAAAATAACAAATGCCATAATAAGGAAATTGAGAACAGCATTGATAAAGTTACCATATGCAAATACGGCAGCACCTGCTTCCTGAGCAGCAGCAAGTGTATCGTATTTTTCGCCATTAAGCGAAATAAATATATTAGAGAAATCAATACCGCCTGTAGCAAGACTGATGATAGGCATTACAAGGTCATCAACAAGAGACTTGATAATTGCCTGGAAAGCAGCACCGATGATAACGCCGACTGCAAGATCGATTACGTTACCGCGCATGATAAATGCTTTGAACTCGGAAAGGAAACTTGATTTTTTGTTCATAATTACACATCCCAATCTAGTTTTTTAGGTATTATATCACACATAAAATTACATTTCAAGTTGTAATTGACTATTATATAAAAATATGTTAAAAATATATTGAAAACCGGAGGTAATGATTATGTTACTTACTATTGATATCGGCAACACAAATATCACGCTCGGACTATACAACGGTGATGAGTTACTTTTTGTAAGCAGACTTGCTACTCAACGTGTCAGAACAAGAGACGAGTATGCTTTTGAACTGCTGAATATGTTTAATCTCAATTCGCTGGATTCTAAAAAGTGCCGCGCTGCAATAATCAGTTCGGTTGTGCCGGAAATCACGCGTGACATCGGCAGCGCCGTTAAACTGACAACAGGCTGCACACCAAAATATATTGAAAAAGATATCCGCACTGACCTTAAAATCGCAACCGATATCCCCGGTCAGCTCGGCGCAGATATGATTGTCGGATCTGTAGCTGCAATTGACAAGTATCCCCTGCCTTGTCTGGTAATCGACCTTGGCACTGCTACAAAAATGTTTGTCATTGACGAATCGGGCACTTTTTTAGGTTGCACAATTTCTGCAGGTGTAGGCATCTCTCTCAATGCACTTTCAAGCGGAGCTTCACAGCTCCCCGCTATTAACATAAAAGCACCCGAAAGAACCATCGGTACCGAAACTATTAAGTGTATGCAATCCGGCGCAGTTTACGGTACCGCTTGTATGATTGACGGTATGATTGACCGATTTGAAAGCGAATTAGGTTACTCATTCAAATCTATTATCGCAACGGGAGGATACGCCAAGCCCATCATTAAACACTGCAAGAGAGATATAACTTTTGATGATAATTTGCTTCTTGAAGGTTTAAAAAGCATATACAATAAAAATTGCTGACTAAAGGGGATGTAAAGCTTGCTCTGTAATATTAAAAATCTGCTCGACAAAGCAAATGAAAGTTCATGGGCGGTCGGAAGCTTCAGTGTCGCCAACCTAGAGATGGTACTCGGCATTATTAAAGCAGCAGAAGAAACAAGCAGCCCTATCATACTTCAGATAGCTGAGGTCAGATTAAAACATTCTCCACTTGAAATATTCGGCCCGTTGATGGTTGCAGCAGCAAAAAATGCAAAAGTGCCTGTAGCGGTTCATTTTGATCACGGGCTCACGCTTGAAAAAATCAAGTTAGCTCTCGATGTTGGCTTTACAAGCGTAATGTTTGATGGCTCTCACCTTCCGTTGGAAGAAAACATAAATATGACCAACCAAACTATAAAACTTGCAAAGAATTACGGTGCCAGCGTTGAAGCTGAAATCGGCTGTGTAGGCGGCAGCGAAGACGGCAGTGTTGACATCGCCATTAACTGCACCTCCCCCGCTGATGCTGTATGCTTCTGCAATGAGGCATCCGTTGATGCTCTTGCTGTAGCAATTGGCAATGCCCACGGAAACTACAAAGAAACGCCTCATTTAAGGTTTGATATTCTCACCCAGGTAAAAGAAGCGGTAAATTTGCCCCTTGTACTCCACGGCGGCACCGGTATCCTGCCTGAAGAATTCATAAAATGCCGCGAGAACGGAATTAAAAAAATCAACATAGCAACCGCAACGTTTGACAGCGTTGAAGAGAGCGTAAGAAAAGCTTATAACGGCGGCAACATAACAGGTTATTACGATTTGCATTGTGCAGAAATTAACGGTGCATATCAGAACGCGCTAAAACACATCAAAATATTTGACAGTTCAAACAAGGCAAAACTTTTCATTTAACGGAGGTATAAAATGAACTATTTCAATTTTGACAACACAAGACCTTATGATGTAATCCCCCTCGGCAGAGTCGCTATTGATTTCAATCCTACAGATATGAATAAACCGCTTTCCGAAAGCAGTAACTTCAACAAGTACGTTGGCGGTTCCCCCGCAAACATCGCTGTAGGTCTTGCTCGACTCGGCTCCAAATGCGGCTTTTTTGCCCGAGTTTCAGATGACCAGTTCGGTGACTATGTTACCAATTATTTCAAAAACGACGGTATCGACGTATCACACATAGTCAGATGCACAAACGGGGAAAACCTTGGTTTGACTTTTACTGAGATCAAAAGCCCCACAGAATCCAGCATACTTATGTACAGAGACGGTGTTGCAGATTTGATGCTCAGCGTCGAAGATATTGATGAAGATTACATAAAGCAGGCAAAAATGCTTGTTATTTCCGGTACATCTCTTTGCACTTCTCCCAGCAGAGAAGCAGCACTTAAAGCTATGTTCCTTGCAAAGAAAAACGGCACAGTTGTAGTGTTTGACATTGACTACCGCAGTTACACATGGAAAAACAAAGATGAAATATCAATCTACTATAATCTCGTCGCACAAAACGCTGATATGATTCTTGGTTCAAGAGAAGAATTTGACCTTACAGAAGCTATAATGGGCGGCGGAAATGATGACCTCGCTTCAGCTAAACTTTGGCACGGATTCGGCGCAAAGCTTATTATTATCAAGCACGGCAAAGAAGGCTCTTATGCTTATGCTGCAGACGGCAAAAATTACAAAGTAAATATCTTCCCCGTAAAGATGCTTAAAGGCTTCGGTGGCGGAGACGGATATGCTTCTGCATTCCTTCACTCACTTCTCACAGGCAAAACTCTTAAAGACGCTCTTGAATTTGCAACAGCTTCAGCTTCGATGCTTGTTTCAGCACACAGCTGCTCTGAAGCTATGCCGAGTGTTGAAAAAATCGAAGCATTTATTGCTGAGCAAAAAGCAAACGGTTGCGGCGAAATAGTTACAAAAATCTAAACGAGGTGATTTACCATGCTTAGAGTTGCAATGCTTTCTAAATGGCATGTACACGCAGCAGGATATGCCCGTGATGTAATTGCTTCAGGTAAAGCTGAAATTGCGGCAATTTGGGACGAAGATACAACCCGCGGTAAAGAATGGGCTGAAGAATTAAACGTCGATTTTGAAGAAAATTTGGATACGTTATTAGCGCGAGATGATGTTGATGCGGTTATATGCTGCACTCCCACTACAATGCACGATGACGTGCTTGTCAAAGCAGCTAATGCCGGCAAACACATATTTACCGAAAAAGCTCTTTCCACAACAGTCGAGGGTTGCACTAAGATTGCTGAAGCAATTGACAAAAATGGCGTTACATTTACAATATCGTACCCTCAGCTGTTTAACAAACCGACAAAGTTTATAAAAGAATGCATAGATTCCGGCAAACTCGGTACGGTAACAACGGTAAGAATCCGCAATGCGCACAGCGGTGTAAGCAACGGCTGGTTACCGGATTATTGGTTTGAAGAAAAAGACGCAGGCGGCGGTGCAATGATGGACCTCGGATGCCATCCTATGTATCAATTAGCCTACCTTTGCGGCAAGCCCAAACGAATTTCAGCTATGTTTAACGCTCCTCTCGGTTCGGCTGTGGATGAAAACGCAGTTGCAATTATAGAATTTGAAAACGGAATCATCGGCATAGCTGAGACAGGTTTTGATTCGTACCACTCGGCACACAAATTAGAGGTCTACGGTACTGACGGCACAATCATCGAAGAAGATTGGAAACTGAAAATTAAAACTAAAAGCACCTCTGAAATAAGCGATGCATATATCGAGCCCAAAGCAGAAGAAGCTGACCAAAGCCCCCTGATAAAATTCATTGATGCTTGCATCAATTCAACCGGCACACCGGATAGTCTGGGGCTTAGTGCCGCAATATCATTGACGATGTTGCTTGAAAACGCATATATCTCCGATAAGAGTAACAAAACAATTACATTATAAATAATAAGGACATCAACAAGTAACCTTGCTGATGTCCTTATTATTTATTACATTGAAGTAAGGATAATTTCGCCATCATCAACGCTCAAGGAAACTGACTTAAGCGGCGTCGATGTGTTATCAACTATAAGATTAGCAATCTTATCTTCAACATTTCTGCGAATTGCGTTCCTCAGGTCACGTGCGCCTCTTGTTCCATTTTCACACTTGGAAGCAAGAACTTCAGGAACTTCTTCGCTCCAAACAAACTTGATTCCCCTGTTTTCAAGCGGCTCAACAAGCTCTGTGAGCATAAGAACTGCAATATCCTTATAGTTTTCTGGAGTAAGATCATTGAATACTGCAATTTCATCAACTCTACCAATAAATTCAGGACGAAGAAATTCTCTGAGCGCTTTCATAGCACGGTCAATAGTTGCCTCAGCCTTACTCTTAGCAAAGCCAAGTGAACCGTCTTTTCGGTCACTACCGGCATTTGATGTCATAATGATAACAGTATTCTCAAAACTAACAGTCCTGCCCTGCGCATCGTTAATTTTTCCTTCATCAAGTATCTGAAGAAGAATATTCATAACGTCAGGATGAGCTTTTTCAATTTCATCGAAAAGTATAACAGAATACGGTTTACGTCTTACCTTCTCTGTAAGCTGACCCGCTTCATCATATCCGACATAGCCGGGAGGAGAACCGATAATTCTAGATACGCTATGCTTTTCCATAAACTCAGACATATCAAGTCTTATGAGAGTTTCGGGTGTATCAAAAAGCTCTTGTGATAAGAGCTTTACAAGCTCGGTTTTACCAACGCCTGTGGGACCGACAAAAATAAACGATGAAGGCCTGCGCCTCGGACTAATCTGAACCCTACCACGCTTAATTGCAGCAGCTACAAGCTTAACCGCTTCATCCTGACCGATAAGTTTAGACTTAAGCTTATCCTCAAGATCGGCAAGTCTGCGAAGATCACTTTCAATAACCTTTTGTGCCGGTATGCCTGTCCACAACTGAATAACCTTAGCAATATCGTATTCAGTCACCAAGTTGTCTTTAGCAAGCTCAGAAAGGTTATTTATCTCATTTTCACAAGCAATGATCTCTGCTTTTATCCTAGATACAGCTTCATAGTCTATTTCTTTTTCTTCAGAAAGACGCTGATGCTCCACATTAAGAGCGGCCAAGCGTTTTTCTGCTAATTCGTGCATACTGATATATTTGTTGCGTAGGTTAGCACAAGCGCAAGCTTCATCAAGCAGGTCAATAGCCTTATCCGGCAAAAATCTGTCGTTAATATAACGCTCAGAGAGAACTACAGTGCTGTATACAAGCGAATCATTAATTCTTACTCTGTGAAAATTCTCATAGTACTCTTTAATACCAAGGAGCACTCTGTACGTATCTTCAATTGAAGGCTCTTCAACCTTTACAGGCTGAAGTCGGCGTTCCAGCGCAGCATCCTTTTCGATGTACTTTCTGTACTCTGTGAATG
>JAFOBC010000231.1 GCA_017382015.1 Clostridia bacterium | reverse complement strand
TTGTTATAAAGCGATCAGAGTAAATATTGATGTTGAAACTTTGTGCTGCGTCCCATATTACAAAGCCAAGTGATTCTTTTGTGCCTACGTATCGTCTGTCCTGAACCTTTGCAGCTTCTTTTTGTTCTGCTTCTTGTTGTTGCTGTTGTTTCAAGCGTTCGAATTCTTTGGCGTTTGCATTGGATTCTTCTATTCTAGCCATAATGTCACCCCTGGGTTATGTATTGTTGTTGAATTACATTACTTCTTTAACAAGAGCGTTCAGTGCACCGATAATAGTTGAGCCGGATTTGCTGCCGGTTGAAAGCATTTCTTCATAATGGCTGTGATATTCGCCAAAAAGTTTTTTACCCAAATCTGTGTTCCAGATTGTATCAGCTATAAAAGGAGCATAATCGTTATCGGGTACGATATAGCCGATTGCGTCGTTGCACAGACCCATAACGAGAACTGTTTTGTTTTCACCTATAATTTCAGAGGTGATTTCAAGTTCCCAATCGGTGCCGGTATATGCTTCTGTTTTGTCTACAACATCGCCGTAAACAAGCTGAGGAATAAGCTCTCCGGGTACGGTAAGCATTACAATATCTGTACCAAACTCAAGGTAGCCTATCTCAGAAATAATTGAGTAGCCTGAGGGAGAATTATCGTCATAAACTGTTGTTGTGCCGAGCAGATGTGAGATTGCACCAAGTTCAAGAAGTCCGTATTCAAGCGGAACAGTAACTTCAGCCATCTTAACATTGATGATGGGTGCAACCTCGGTTGCGTTCTTTTCCGCTTCGATAATCAGTCTTGCAAATTCGTAGCCAAGCTTCTTTGTGGAAGCGTAATCACTTACTCTCGGATCTTCTGCAATCTGATTATTCACTTCGTTTACAATTTCTTCCGTTTCAACAGCGCCTGCATTTACTGAAACAGGGGACTGAGCACCCTGGATAAATGCAAAGTTCATACCTTTGGCGTTTATCTTTTCTTCAATATAGTGAGGATAGTCGGCTGAGAGAAGACTAGTTGCTCTGTTGATTGTTGTCGGATGACCGCCGAGATTTGCAAAAATGGTAGGCTTTGAATCAGTGTTATCAGGAACAAACTTAAAGCAGGCAATTACATTCTGATAGCCTTCTGAGTCGTAGCGTTTGTTGTAGAGATAACCGTATTCGTCATCCTGGAATGTATTATTTCTTTCGCTTTTACCGATTCCGACAGTTTCGAAGTAGTAAAGTTTGCCGGATTCCATGTTGAGATATGCTTCAACGATTGCGTCTGATGTGCCGTCAATCATATACTCGAGGAATTCGGCATCGATGCTGCGGGTTCTGTTGATAAAGGGAAGGACTGAGAATATGTTCTGGAATGCTTTGAGTATAAGCTCAAGTCCAAAACCCTGTGTATCAACAACTGTATGACAATGTGTGCCGTTAATGTTTATTGCAACTATATCACTTTTAATTCCTTTGGCTTTAAGCTTCTTTTCAGCTTCAGCGCGGATTGTTCGTACATCAGCGTTGTTGATGCCTATGCCGTCAACAGCAACCATAACAACTGTGCCTCTGCCTGAATCGTCGTTGATCGCAATAGCATTTGCGCCCTGATCGTCGTATACGCCGTTGACTTTCTGAGTGAAGTAACCGCCGGTGTAGTATTCCTTAGAACCGTCTTTCAGGTTGTCAGGTACAATGCTTGTTTTGCCGAAACCGAGGTTCCACTTAGCGCCGTCAGCGGGTTCGTCAAGAAACACATCGTTGCCTTCGTAGAAAGTGTCGTTTTCTTTTGCGTAATACTCGTCAACAGTGTCAAATTCATTTGGGAAAAGTGAGCCGAAACCCTTGAAAACTGCGTTGAGCAAACCGTTAACGACATTCGTTACAGCAATAAGTGCGCTGTTATCTGCGGGTTCGCCGTCAGATGCGTTTGTAGCGAATGAACATGAGAATAAAAGGGTAATTGCCAGGAAAACAGAAATGATTTTTTTAGCCGTTTTTGTCATTTTTGTCATTTTTGTCAATCTCCTTTACTATTTGCTGTTCGAGGATTTGCGCGATGAAATCAGCTTTTCAGCTTTTTTGCTGTATGTGATGCTGTCGAGCAGTTTGCGTATTATGTAGTAAAGCTCGCTGAGTGCAACTTCATTGTAGAATTCACCGGTCATTACCTTTATTACAGTTTTTCTGTCTATGATTTTGTCAAAAATTCTCTCAGCAAGTGCAGGCTTCATACGCTTTATCGCGTAATCAGAGAAGCTGTAATCAAACTTGCGCTTTTCCAACTTATCAAAGTGTTCATCCGCAGTTTCAAACGAATAAGCAGATTTAGTTGCCGTTGCGGCAAAGATAATCAAACTTTCATCGTTTGGAAGCTTGATTTTTTGCTCAGCTCCTAACGGAATTGCAACATCAAATAAGTATAACTGTTTTGCAGTTATGTTGCCGGTTTTATTGTGGGTATGAGAAACGGTCATTGCTTGAGGTTTATTCTTGATATAGCCCGTTGATTTCAATAGCATTAAATCCCAATGACCAACTTCTTCAAAGCAGTCGGGGACATATGCGGATACCTGATTGTCGTCAACGTTGAAAACAGGATATTTGTCACCGTCAAGCGAAGCCATAAGCAGATGGAGCGTATCGTAACCTTTCGGTGCAGATATTTCACTTGAATCACACACAAGGCAGTTCTTCTCGCCGTTTGTAAAACCGAATTCAACACCAGCAAAAGTGAATGAATCGGGCAACATTTCACGCGGGATTGATATGCCGCCTTTGAGGGTAGAGCTTTGTCTGTTGTTGTCTGTTGTTATACCTACAGCGTTGCAGTTAATAACAACCGGCTGTGATTTATCTTGGTTTGCCAGAGTGTTGCGGAAAGTAAGAGCAAAGCTTTTGATTGAGTTGTGACCGATGTCAAAGGTAAGTTTTCCGTCAGTTAACTCAACAGGGGACAAGGCTACCTCATCACCGCGGATTTCTCTTGCGCTTAAAATATCGCTGAAGAAAGATATGGTGACATTGTTTTGATCAATGCCGGAGGTTTCGGTTACGCGAAGAACAATTTCGTCGCTGTCTTGCGCCTTCTTAAAAGCTGTAACTCTTACATTGTCGTTATCAATGTCTAATACAGAAAATTCTCTTCCTAATTCACCGCTGTGTTTATCAGTAATGAATGTGTGCATCGGTTGGCAGAACTCATCTGCATAAATTGTTGAATCAGACGGCTTAGCGCTGTGACCCATAACAGCATAAGAGTATCTGTTTATTCCAAGATCCATAATGTGCTGTGAGCATTCCCAACGGTAGTTGGACATAGGTGTATGTATCAGCGTGAGTCGAAGTGTTGATTTGTCGGGTTTATCCCAACCTGTTTTTGAGTCGCTGAAAACGCTTACGCCAAATGAACCGTCAGCGTTTGTGATATCTGCCCATTTTTGAGCCGGTACTTCGCAAAGGCTGCTGGTATTTGTGCCTCTCTCAGTGTAGCCGATACCGATATCGTAAGCGGCATTGTCGTTTTCTGCCGTAAAGCTGAACTGAGCCTTAAGCAGAGATGCTTCTTCTCGCCAATCTGTTTCTTCTTTGATGCTTACGTATCTGCTTTCGCAATCGAGAGAAATAATCTGTGTAAATGTAGATTTTCCTGCCTTACGCTTGATTTTTACAGAAACAAGCGCGGGACCGTTATCGTTGATTGTTATTTCAGGATTCGACGGATACATATACGCTTTGCCGCAGAGGTCGTCGTATTTCACTTCCCATGCAGGCCAATTAAAGCTGTGTGTATTGTTGAGAATAGCAAGTTTTATTGGCTCTTTAAGTAGTTCTTTTCCTAAAGATTTGTCGAATATTGAGCATATATCTCCGTTTGCATCAATCTGAACTTTGACATATTGGTTTTCAAGGCAATTGGTGCTGACTGTAAGCATTGTATCAAACTCACTTATTTTATCTGCCTCGCGTATATCGTATACTGACAGTGAGCAAGATGCTGTTTGCGCTAAAAATGTAATTTCAATTTCAGTGTCTGAAATACGTTTTGACTGTGAGGGGACTTCGTTACCGTTGCTGTCAAATACAGTAAAACAATCTGAAGAACTGTTTAACCGTACGCTTACAGCTTGTTTTCTTGCGGTGGAAGTCTGTAGGGGATTTGCGACGATTACTGCGTAGCCTGAAACAAAAGATGTATCCAGTTTTTCTGAGATTGCTTTTACGGCTGCTGTAAATTCACTTGAGAAAGTGTTTAGCGCCTGTATGTAATCGTTGTGGTTGCGTTTGTAGCACTCTTCAAACGATGTACCCGTAATGTCGTCGTGAAAATGGTGAGCGATTACGTTTTTCCAGGCTTTGTCCAATCCGTATTGCGGATATTTTCCGTTTCCGAGAATAAATGAGGCGCTTGCAAATCTTTCTGCTGCGTCAGCAAGCTGCTCGCAGCGCTTGTTCCAGCGTTTTGTAATAGCACGCGAGGTGTAACTGCCTGCACCGTGTGCCGTAAGCAGAAATTCACCGTTATATATCGGCATTTTTGCCTTTTCTTCCTCGGATATGGCTTCGAGCATATCGAAATACTCTTTTGTTGATGCTGAATAAACAAGTGTTTCGTTACGGTCGTTGTTGCGCTGAGCAACAGAAACGTTTTTGACCGATGATTTATGCGGTGCGCCGCCTCTGTCACCGATGCCGTGGTAAGCAAAGGTGAAAGCAGGGAGACCTTCTTTTGTGTTCTTCTCTATCTTTTCAAGCACACGTTTAGCTTTTGTCATTTTTCTGAAGCTTGTTGTGTAAGAAAAGGGCATAAGAGCTGACCAGAAGCCTTTGCCGTCAGGTCCCGTCCATTTGCCGGTATCAAAAGGAATCGGCACAGAGCTTCCCCAGAAGAGCTTACCTGTCGAGAAGCCGGTCAAGCCTGAGTGAGCAGAAATTGTGGGCAAAGCTCTGCCGAAGCCGAAACAGTCAGGTAAGAAAATATCGTTTGAGCGTATGCCGAATTCTTTGTCAAAAAATCCGTTACCGTAAAGTATGTTTCGCGTCAGTGCCTCGGGAGAGGGAATATTAACATCGCCGTTTTCATAGCATGAGCCGCAGGGATGCCATCTGCCTTCCTTAGCGTATGCTCTTATTTTCTCAAATTGCTCAGGGTAATACTCCTTGATAAGCTCATATCTGAGACTTCCTTCAAAGTTGAACTTATATTCAGGAAATTTTTCAAGCAACTTGAAATTGCATTTAATGGTGTCAGGTATGTATCTTTCGATAGTTTCTTCAAGTGTCCAGAGCCATGAGGTGTCCAGGTGCGCGTTGGATATTGTATAAATTTCTGCTTTTTTGTTCTTCATACGCACACTCCTTTACTATATATTTTATTTATAATATCACATAATAAATGCACATACAATAGTATTGCAGTAATTTCTTGTGCGGAAATAACAGTTTTTTTAACTCAGATCACTGTTTTTCAGTAATTTTATTGTATGTTTGTGTTGGGTATGGCAATGTTCAGCGATGATTAAAAATTTTGTACAAATGTTAATTGTATTTCAATCTTGTTTTTTTAAGAAAATGCTTGATTTTTTTGTCAGGATACTATATAATAATCAAGCTGTTTAAAAACAGCACTATATTTCGGGGTGTGGCGAAGTTTGGTATCGCGCTTGGTTCGGGACCAAGAGGCCATGGGTTCAAGTCCCGTCGCTCCGACCATATTGAGTATTCATAAGGGATTTGACCTGTGAATACTCAATTTTTTTGCTTAAATAGAGTTTTGTATATATTTTGATATAATTTTTATGTATCGTCGCATTCCTTTCGGAGTGCGACTTTTT
>JAFOBC010000230.1 GCA_017382015.1 Clostridia bacterium | reverse complement strand
TGGAACTGGAACCACTTTATGTATGCACTTGGCGTGAGCCTTCTGACACTTATTATCGGCTTCGCAATCTTCCAGAAAAAGCAGGATAAGTTCATTCTTCACATTTGAGGTGTCCTTCAATGGCAAAAACAGCAGTTAAGGTTGAAGACGTAAGCATTCTTTTCAACCTCAGTAAAGAAAAAGTTGACAACATAAAAGAGTATTTTATAAAGCTTGTCACACGCAAGCTCCACTATAACGAATTTTGGGCACTTACCGATGTTTCGTTTGAGGTTGAAGAGGGCGAAAGGCTCGGTATTCTCGGCTTCAACGGTGCGGGTAAGAGTACACTGCTCAAGGTTATTGCAGGCGTTCTCAAACCCACAAAGGGCAAGGTCAGCGTCAAGGGCGTTATCGCTCCGCTGCTTGAACTTGGCGCAGGCTTTGATATGAACTACACCGGTGCGGAAAACATCTACCTCTACGGTGCAACAATGGGTTACTCCAGAAAATATATTGAGGAGCGTTATAACGAAATTGTTGAGTTTTCCGAGCTTGGCGAATTTATTGACGTTCCCGTCAAAAACTATTCTTCCGGTATGAGAGCACGTCTCGGCTTTGCGATTGCAACGGCTGTTGACCCTGAGGTTCTTATTCTCGATGAGGTTTTGTCCGTTGGTGATGCTAAATTCCGCATCAAGAGCGAAAACAAAATCAAGAGTATGTTCGACAAGGGCGTAACCGTTCTTTTCGTTTCGCATAACACCGCTCAGGTGCGCCGCCTTTGCACAAAGGCAATCCTTCTCGACCACGGCAAGATTATCGCAAACGGTGAAGTTAACGAGGTTTGCGATATTTACGATAAGAGAGTAAACGGCAAATAAAATCTTACTATACAAAGGAATGATATTATGGTTTTCGGCATAGTTCTCGCAGGCGGTAAGGGCAGCAGAATGGGTAACACCGATATGCCCAAGCAGTTTTTAAAGCTCGGCACAAAGCCAATTCTTGTGCACACTGTCGAAAAGTTTTTTGTAAATTCACGCATCGAAAAGGTTATCGTGCCCACACACAAATCATGGGTTGAGCACGCACGCAATCTTATCGAAAAAAATCTCGGCAATACCGACAAGGTGGTTGTTATCGACGGCGGTGAAACACGCAACGATACAATTATGAATGCTATTGCCTATATCGAAGAAAACTACGGCCTTGACGATGACACTATCGTTGTCACACACGATTCTGTACGTCCTTTCGTAACACACAGAATCATTGAAGAAAATATCGACTGTGCCGCAAAGTACGGTGCATGCGACACAATGGTGCCCGCAGCGGATACAATCGTAGAAAGCTGTGACGGTGAAGCTATCACCTCAATCCCGATTCGTGACCATATGTATCAGGGTCAGACACCGCAGTCATTCAAAGCAAAGAGACTTAAAGAAATTTTTGAGTCTCTTACAGATGAAGAGAAGAATATCCTTACCGATGCGTGCAAAATGTATGTGCTCAAGGGCGAACACGTTCACGTGCTCAAGGGTGAGGTTTTCAAT
>JAFOBC010000229.1 GCA_017382015.1 Clostridia bacterium | reverse complement strand
TGATAATTAAGTTCAATAAATTTCGAGAGAATATTGACAAATAAATTCATTTAGTTCTATAATTATACCAATTGAAAGGGGATAAGATTATGCGTGAAATTTTAAGATCCGATAAGCTCCAGAACGTTCATTCCGATATCAGAGGTCCTGTTTTTGTTGAGGCTATGAGAATGAGAAAAGAAGGAATTGATGTCCTTCGCCTTAACACAGGTAACCCTGCTACATTTGATTTTAAGATGCCTGATAGCGTAAGAAATGCGCTAATCAACAATGCTGACAAAGCTGTTGCATACTGCGACCTTAAAGGTATGCCTGATGCAAGAGAATCTATTTGTGATTATCACAAGGGCAAAGGCATTCAGGGTATCACACCCGATGATGTTTTTATCGGTAACGGTGTAAGTGAACTTGTTACAATGGCTCTCACAGCCCTGCTTAACTACGGAGACGAAATACTTGTTCCTGCTCCTGATTACTCACTTTGGACAAATTCTGTTTGGATTGCAGGCGCTAAGCCGGTTCATTACATTTGTGATGAACAAGCAAACTGGTATCCGGATATTAACGATATAAAGTCCAAGATCACACCTAAAACCAAGGCTCTTGTTATTATCAATCCCAATAATCCCACAGGTGCTCTTTATCCTAAGGAAGTCCTTGAGGAACTTGTACAGGTAGCAAGAGAACATCAGCTTGTTATCTTCTCAGATGAGATTTATGACAGACTTGTCATGGATGACCTTGAACATATTTCAACAGCAACTCTTGCTCCTGATCTGCTTGTTTGCACAATGAACGGTCTTTCCAAGTCGCATATCATTTGCGGTTTCCGCTGCGGCTGGATGGTTGTCAGCGGTGCTAAAGAAAGCGCAAAAGATTTTATTGCAGGTCTTGTACAGCTTTCTGCAATGCGTCTTTGTGCTAATGCGCTTATGCAGCTCGTTATTCCTGCTGCTCTTAACGATCCTGAGAGCACAAGAGAAATGATTGTACCCGGCGGCAGACTTTACGAGCAGCGTGAGGCTACATGCCGTGAACTTGCTAAGATTGACGGTATTTCATTTGTCAAGAACAGCGCGGCTTTCTATCTCTTCCCGAAAATTGATGTCAAAAAGTTCAATATTACTGATGACCAACAGTTTGCAATGGATTATCTTCACAGCAAAAATGTTATGATTATTCCTGGCAGAGGTTTCAGTTGGAATGAACCCGATCATTTCCGTATTGTTATGCTGCCTGAACCCGAGCAAATTGCAAAGGCTATGCGCGATTTGGGCGATTTCCTCAAAGATTATCGCCAGAATTAATCAAATGCCTCAATAAAATATTGAAGCTCATCATCGGTGCGTATATTGATGCCGTGCCGAATGTTGGCAGCATCCGATTCAGGTAAGCTGTTAATTTTGCAATCAAGTATTACTTTTGGTTCGTTTTCACCGTAGACAAAAACAGCAACGTTGCCGTTATATTCGCAAATTGTATACATAAAACCGACAGTGTCAGTATCGCTGTCGGTTTTATTTTTTGATGAATATATTGTTGAAGAAGTTAATGCTATTGCAGTCAAAGCGCATAATATACAAAAGAATATCCTGTATTTAATTTTCAGAATTATCAACTCCTTTTTGCAGGTATTATTGACAAAAATTAAACTGCTAACCATATTTTAAAAAAAATACTTTATTTTTCAGTCATTTATGGTATAATGTATTTTGAAAAAATTTATGTTAAGCTGTATTGAAACTTTTTAGCTTCAGAGGTGGAGTATATGCCAAAAAAGTCGATTAAAAATAAAAAGCTTGGGCCTTTCGGCACAGCGTTTGTCAGTAACTTGAAGCCCAAAACAATAGTCCTTTCAGGCGTTGTCGCTTTTGTTCTTGCAGGCATTATTGTTGTCGGATATGTTCTCAGTTATATGATAGGCTTTGCAAACGGTGACGTTGAGATTGACCTGAAAGAATACCAGGTCAATCAAAGCCAGACTTCGATAATTTACGCTTACGATGAAGAAGGTAATTTATTTGAACTTCAGCGTTTGCACGGTGATCAGAACCGAATTTATGTCGGTCTCGATGAAATACCTGATCACCTGCAAAATGCATTTATAGCACTTGAAGATGCAAGATTCCCGACACATAAAGGCGTTGATTGGATACGATTTGTTGCTGTTTTTGTTAAGGACAAGCTTTCTACCGGCGGTTCATCAATTACTCAACAGCTTGTAAAGAATATTACCGGTGACAGAGAGCCTCATTTCGGCAGAAAATTCCATGAGATCTGTAATGCCTTGAACCTCGAAAAGAATTTCGATAAAGACGAGATACTTGAAGCTTATCTCAATACTCTGTACCTTGGCAGCGGTTGCTACGGCGTTAAAACGGCATGCGAAAAATATTTCGGCAAAGATGTATCCGAAATAAATATAGCTGAAGCTGCTTGTATTGCGTCTATTACCAAAGCCCCTTATACTTATAATCCGCTTGTTAATCCTGAAGAAAACCGCGATAGACAAGTAAATAAGTGTCTTAAAGCAATGCTTGATGA
>JAFOBC010000228.1 GCA_017382015.1 Clostridia bacterium | reverse complement strand
TTTCTTTACTTCTCGATAACGTTGTTATCATCTTCAACAAGCTCTTCATAGCTCACGCCGAGAATCTTTGCAAGCTGAATAGCGTTGTTTTTGAGCGGCTTTGCTTTTCCGGCTTCATACGCCTGTAATGCAGGCTGTGAAATGTTGGTAAGCTCTGCAAGCTCGCACTGTGTATAGCCTTTCTGTATTCTCAGGCTCTTGACACGGTCAGAAAACTTCATAAATTTTTCATACCTCCTTTGCAATTTTATAAAAGAATTATATTGACAAGTTAAAAAACAAGGTTTATAATATAAGATAACCACACCTTATAAAAACAAAGCCTGAATTGCCGTTCAAGCTCTGTTTTTGTGCCTTGCTTTATAACCCTATTATATTATATTTCACCGGAGTGAAAATGTCAATACTATTTATTCACTTTGGTGAAGTTTGTAACATTGCACAAATATTAAAGCGATTTTAACTCTTTTTGAACAAAAAAAATAACCGCCCCGAAGGGCGGTGTGAAAGGGGTATATTTATGCAAAATTCGATGTTTTATGGCTAATATCATGAGCTTAGGGGCTTTCACTGCTCTTCAAGCAGCCCACTATATATGTGTTCATCAATTTCGATAGTTGCCTTGATTTTCGCTTTCTGAGGCTTTGGAGGTTCAGGCTTTGGATAGCCGTTATCACCTTTGTTTTTGATGATTGCAGGGTAATCAACATAGCATTCATCGATATCAACGTTGCCGTTTATGCCCTCCACCCTGCCGGAGCTTGATTTCTGCCACATACCATACTGTCCGTTGTAATCAGGCTTTGAAACGCCGTAATGTGCAACCCATACCGCATAGCGGCGGCGTGTGGTATCGTTTACGTAGTTTTTGAGAGGATATGCGGACATATACAGCCCTGCGAAATATCCGGCTTTTTCAAGCTCTCGGAGAAATGCATTAATGATCGCGCTCACCTTATCAACTCCGAGCTTTAACGTTCTCTGCTCCTCTACGTCAAAATATATAGGATATTCAAACTGTTTGCCCTTGATGATTTCAAGGCATACAGCCGCTTCTGTTCGGGCTTCTTCCTCGCTCTGAGCGTAGCTGTACCAGTAAGCGCCGCAAGGTATACCAGCGGCTTTTGCTCCGGCATAGTTGATATCAAATTTTTTATCTTTCTGTGAAATTTCCCTGCCGTATCCGGCGCGGATAATAGCAAAATCAGCCTTTACCCTCGTCCAGTCGATAACGCCTTGATGTTCTGAAACGTCAATTCCGTTTTTCATCATTGCCTGAATCCTCCTTATCGTTTACATTTTTCAGCCTTTTCAGAAGCTTGCCTACCCATGCCGCCTCCGGTGATATTTCGGCATAGTTTTCAAGTATGCTTATCAGCTCCATGATAACTATATATCCGAATACCACGATAGCGGCAACAGTGCCGGTAATAGCGGCGAGTAATTCACTATCATAATACTGCCCGAGCTGCCTGATGCCAAATTCAAGTCCGCAAGCCGTAGCCATGATAATGAGTTCGCATATCTTATTCACGCCGCCTTTACGCATTTTTGAAGAACTGAGCTGCCCTGTAACATAGCCTTTGAAAATACCGGTAACGAAATCAGCAACGGCAAGCCCAAGAACTATTGCAAGCATTATCACATACTGCATATATAGCCTCCTTAATCGGCAAGGGCAAAGCAGCCGTTGATAAAGTATTCGTTTCCGCCAAGCGTGATAACTCCTGCAGTATCGTAAGAATACTGGCTGTGTGTCAGTCGGTATACATCCGGTGTGTAACTATCTGTATTCTTGCATACGACGTTCGAAATTGCCGTTTTGTAATCATCAAAAAATGTCAGATATTTGGGAATATAGTACGGTTCTGGCGAAGTTCCGGAAGTTAAATAATACGTTATAGACGTCGCATCAAAGGCGAATGCATAAAATCGAGCATAGCTATTCGACGTCTCCGAAATCAATGCTATCATTACGAAAGCCAATTCTCCGCTGTCGGTTTTGGTGATAAAAATATCATCCATATTGTAATAGCTTGAATTCGGCAATCCCACGCTGCGGATAAACAATCCCTTTGAAGTCGATACACCGAATAGTGGACGACCGTAGCTCACAACAGCAAGGCTTTGCCCGCTTGATGTGTAAAATGTGTACCTCGAATCGCTCGTGTCCCTGATTTCAAGCGCAGTATGCCCGTCCTTTGTGCAAGTAATAATACTGTTTGCGAGTGTAATTTCATCGAAATAATCTGTAGCATTTGCCTGTAGCCATGCCGCAACCTGTGAAAGATTGCTCGAACCAGAATCAAACGTTGTTTTTACTATTGCCATTAGTTATACCTCCTCAAATGTTGCGTTACCGATAACTGACGTTCCTGCGGGATTAGCTAACAATGTTGCATTTGCAGGCACAGCACCGCTCGGCGCTTGAACTGCATTTTTGATTATATCTATCACGCATACAGTGCCAACCTTGCTGATAGCCTTTGTGAGCGTTATCGTTGAGCCTGATACTGTATAATCAGCCTGCGGAGTAATCCGTAAGCCGCTGATATATACAGCCACGCTATCAAGCGAAGCATTGAAGCCGTCAAGCGTTATCGGTATTGTTATCGTGTTAGCCGCTGTTGTAGTGAAAGTTTCAGTAAAGCACTGAGCCGATACTTCAACCGTGAGCGATTCTGTGAGATTATTAAACCACTGATAGAAAGCCGCTGTAAACTGCGCGAACAATGCAGATGTATCTATCTGCTGAATCATACCAGTAACATATCCGCATAGCTCTGAATTACCTCTATCATCGGTGATGTTAGCTTGTGTAATCGCCGTAGCTCCTGCGGATACCTCGATAGTTGCAAGCGAAAGCTCCCATAATACTCCGGCTGTGCGCGTGAGCGTTGGAGCTGTAGGCGTTGCCGCTGCCGTGCCTTTCTTGATATACAGAGATATAGCACGGTTTGCATAGTTCAAGCCAAGAACAACCCTATCAAGGCGCGGATTGGTTGAATCAGCGCTATCAAGCGTAAGGTATGCAGGGCTGTCATTGTTGATATACTTAGCTTTTATCATGCCATAGCCTGCAGCAATTGATACCGTCATACCCGAGCTTGCTGTAACTTGCAGTGATGTTGACGGCGTTACGAATACGCCGTCAGAAATCAGCTTGTAGAAAAAATTTGAAATATCGTCAGCGTCATAGAGTCTATCGCCGTTGACGCTGTTGAAAAAGCCGTATTTAAGCATTATATCACTCCTCCTCCGTTGGTGTTATCGTCCATTCTGAGAGTGTAGGCACTAACCGATATCCCTCAGAATCCTCGACTTCTGTTACTTCTGTTACCGTTGCACTCGCGCTCATGCCGTAGGCGTTCTTCACGGCAACTTTATCACCAATGAAATAATCTTTGCCGTATTCGTATGTTATATCCGTGAATATCTCGCCTGTATAGCTCTCCGTTTTCATGCATTCAGCTATTTTGTCATTGCCCTGTCCTATCAGAAGCTTGCGGTATTCCGTAGGCGTTAACTCGCCCTCTGAGGTATTGCTTGACGTTTGCCGAGCATCAACCCATATAGTGCGCCTGTCAAAGCCTGTTTTTCCTTCTGCGTATGAGTATGCAAGTACACGGTCAGCGCCGTCGCCTTGCCCTCCTATAATAGCAGAGTTGTAATAGTTCGATGAATCCTTGATATATTCAGAGCTTGTAAGATTGTTGAAATCCGGCGAGAATACCACGTAATCATTAACGGATTGCGCAAAGCTCCTGTCAGTGCCTTTATAAAGCTGAAACTCGAAGCCTGCTCCGGTCCAGACGAAACGAAAACCATAATCAAACGTCTTGCATACTTCTTGCACTATCTGAAAAAGGCTCTTGCCTGTGAATTGCCGTTCAGCTGAATCCGTCCAGCCGTGTGAATCCTCGATAGTGAGAAACGGTATATAATCATCGTTTTCAAGTATCGGGTCGATTTGCACGAGTGTATACTCCACGCACCAACGGATTATTTTTTCTGCCGTTTGGTTCGCGCTTGAGAAGTTTTTCCGCTCCACAACGCGCCATAGCATCATAACTTCTGCCGAACGTCCTGATATCGTGAGATAATCGCCGCCCTCTGCATCGGTGTTGAGCTGTACCATTTCAACGTACATACCGCGCTGCCTATCGTTTCGAGTAATAAATATTTCGTTATCCTTGAAGATAGAAACAAGTTCCGGCGTTGCCCTCACGTATAGCTCAAACTTGCCGATATCCTGAAACGGCTCAACCCATATCACAGATGTTGCATAATCGATGATAGCCACCTGTTCAAAGGCGTTATTTGATAATTTCCAAATATTCAGAATCATATCAAACGCCTCCGTAGAGCCATAGTGCCGTTATTGCAAGCGGGAAGTCTGGCTCTTCTTCTCCGCAGGAGAATGTCAAGTCATTATAGCCTGCTTGCAGCTTTATCCATGTTGAATTTTCATCAACTTTATTAAGCAGATTTATCACCGCACCAGAGCGTTGAATTTGTACGCTAAGCCGCCCCTGTATCGTACATAGGGTAATTATATCCCCTGTGGCAAAGGCGTAATTTAACGTGAAATATGCGCCTGTTGTGAGATTCGTAATTGTGAGCGTTGTCAGTGCTTTAGTTATCTCGCCGGTAAGCGTGAAGCCTGTGTCTGTATCGCCGTAATTCATGATGAAAGCGTGCGGCGTGTCAAGCACCTCTCCGAGCGGTATCGGCTGAGATATCGAGAACGGAAACGAAAAACGCTTTATAGTTGTTGAAATCTCCGTGTATATTGCGTTCAAATCCTCGAAATAAGGGCGAGGGCAGATAATAGATATCTGCATACGCTCCTGCATCACAAACAGGTCACCTTCGAGAGTTTCAACATATCCGTCAATCTTTACGTTTCTGTTCTTATTCTCAAAATAGATTGTACAAGCTGTCTTGCAAGGAAATATCTGATAGAGCGCTTGACGGTTCGCTTCGATGTTTCCACGTAAAACGATAGAAATTACAAGATTTCTCTGTTCTACGCGAGAGCTGTTATAAAACGAACCGTCAATGCTCGCCGCTATCGCTGTGTTGATCGTTGTCGGAGGGCGAGTAAGTCCGTCTATGCCTATTACTGCATATCTGCCTGTATCGTGCGTTAATTCTACGATTTGCCCTTTATGATTATCAATTTTCAGCGTAAACATACTCACACTCCCTTCATAGCGTTCATAAGATTTTTAGTTTGCCTGTAGATATCCCACCGTGAGAGCGGTTTCGGGCTGTTGTTAGTCTGAGTGAACGTATAGTTATTCACCGTTTCAGTTCTGCCGCCGCCCATTTCAGCGGAGAGCAGTCCGGCAATACGTCGCAAGCCTTCTGTATTATTCTGTAATGGAATAACAGCCTCGTCATTCTTGCCCTCTAACAAGCCAAGCTGCCCGCGTTTCAGAATGCCGCCGTATTCAAGCTGAGGTATCTCCGGTACGTCAATTCGAGTAACGAGATTCTCAAAAGGCTTAACGCCGAGAACCTCCATATCGTGAAGCGTATCAAGGATATTATTCAAGTTGTTGAAAGGCACTGAAACAACGGTATTTATGCCGTTTATCAGTCCGTTAACGATATTCTTGAAGGTTGTAACGATACCGTCCTTGATTCCCTCAAATACCTCGCCATGCTCTGAAAAGATATCTTTTACCTTCTGCCATGCGCCGCCGAACGTATCAGTAAAGAAATCAGCAACGGTATTGAATACCGATTTGATACCGTCCCATGCCGATGCAGCACCTTCTTTAAGCTTGTCCCACATACCTGAGAAAACGTTCTTTACAGGAGCGATAACGTTATCGGAGAACCATGTTGAAGCGGTGTTCCATATCGTTTTTATAAGTTTCCAACAACCCTCCGCAAGCTCTTTGATGATGTTGAAAGCATTCTCAAAGTATTTGACAACAGGCTCGAAAAATTCAGTTATAGGCGTGAAAACGTGTTCGTCAAGCCACTTTCCAACAGGCGAAAGCAAATCACCGATGTATTTCAGCTCTGTTGATATGCTTGTTTTCACGATATCCCACAAGCCTGAGAGCAGAGTCGGTATAGCATCAAGAACTATGCTCCATACTTGCTTCGCTGTTTCCAGGAGCAGAGGAGCGTTATCAATAAGCGCCTGTCCGATAGCTTTTATCAGCTCCGGCGCCGTTTCATCGAATATCTTGATAATCTCCGGCAGAGCATCAATTACCGCCTGTATGAGCGTTACAGCCGATTCTATAAGCACCGGATACGTAGTTGATATAATATCCGCTATCGCGCCGATAATGTTCGGCAGTTCTGCTGTGAGTATCTTCATTATCTCCGGCAGGCGTGCCGTGAGCGTTTTTATAAGATTCTGCACCGCTGTGACGATTTTCGGTAAACCGTTCTTGATAGCGTTCGCAACGGCGGTCCAGACCTTTGGAGCTGTTTTGAGAGCCTTTTCAAGAATCTCCGGCAATTTATCAGCCATTGCCGATACGAGATTAATAATGCCCTCTAATATCGTCGGCAAAGCGTTGAATAACGCATCATTTATCGCCGGTAACGCATCAAGAACCGCTGATATCACCTGCGGTAAAAGCGTTGATAAAGCATTTAAAAGCGTTTGTATGCCGCCCCTGAGAGCTGTTATTGCATCAGGTAACGCGGATATAACGCCTTGTATCACGCTTGATAGGAGCGATGTTCCAAGCTGTACGAGCTTTGGTATGAAATCAACTACCTTCGATATGATGTTGGTGAGAAGATTTCCCACGCCCTCGCCGAGCTTTTCTGCCGCTCCTTCTTCGCCGGATACCACCGCACCGAACAATGATATAACTTCTTCAAGATTCGGAGCTATTGTATCAAGGAGCTTTCCGGCTGCCTCACCTACCGTTACGCGGAGCGATTGAGCCGCAAGCTTTATCTTGTCAACGCCGCTCTGCGTTTCGTTGAACGTGTTCTCAACTGCTCCGGCTGAATTTGCTATCGTTTCGGTAAATGCTTCAAATTCAAAGCGTCCGCTCCTGATATCATCTGCAAGCTCTGAGCCTGCCTTGTTTCCGAAAGCGTTTAACGCTATTTCTGCCGCTGCCGTATCATCAGGAGCGCTTTTGATTTCGTCAATCAGTGCGGAGAGTTCTTCTTTTGCGTTTTTTCCGTCTTTACCGAAATTAGCAAGGGCTTTTCTGATTCCAGTTATCGCGGTTTCTGTATTCACGCCCTCTTTTTCCCATGAGGCGAGCATTGCGATAGTGTCAGACGTATCGTAGCCTGCCGCACGCATCTGCGCTCCGTAGGTTGTCAGGCGTTCGGCGAGAGTATCGGCAGATATGCCGCTTGCCTGTGCTGCTGTTGCGAGTTGGTCGAGGATTGTTGTATAATCGTCCGCTTCAAGTCCGGCTGATTCTATAGCCCTTGAAACGTTGCGCACTGCTGTTGTAGCATCACCGCCTGTTATATCGGCGAACTTCGTAAAGGCTGTTGTCGCTTCTGTAAGCTTATCACCTGTGAAGCCGAATCGCGTATTTACCTCGCCTGTTGCCGCTCCGATATCCTCCAAGTCACCGGATACGCTCTTAGCTGCGTCGGCGTAAGCCTTGCGCATTTCGTCGGCGGCTTCGCCGGTTGCGCCTGTTGCCTTAATTACCGCGTCAGAGCCTTTGTCGAAATCCTCGAAGCTATCCAGTGCGGCTTCCCCGAGCTGTCCGAGCTTATCAATTGCCGCCGTGATAACGTTTGCGGCAAGATTGCCGAGAGCTACGGTAAACGCACTTAAACCGCCGTCCGTTGCTTTCTGCGCATCTTTGCCGGTTTCTTCAAATTCATCGCCGAGCTTGTCCGCAGCAGTTTCTGCTTGCTTTTCTTCGTTACCGAGATTATCAAGCGCGGTTTCGTAATCGCTGCACTGAGCCTTTGCTTTTTTCAGCGCGGTATCCTGATTTATGATTTGGAGTTCAAGCTTTTCGGCGGCTTTTCTGTTGCGCTCCTGCGCGCTTTCAGCATCGGAGAGCTGTTTCGCGTATTTCTTAGCCTCCTCAGATGTAGCGCCGTACTTCTCAGCGGCTTCGTTATACTTTGCCGATAAATCAGATACGATTTTCTCTCCGCTTTTCTGCGCATCGTTCAGCCTGCCGAGCTGTTCTTTCAGAAGTGAGAGTTTCTTTTCTTCTTCCTCGATAACTTTACGTTGCGAGGTTATTGCGGCTGTAAGTCCGTCAGCGGATTTCTGCCAGTCCTTCGTTCCGGCTGTGGCGTTCTTAAATTCAGCATTTGCTTTCTTTATAGCGGCGTTCGCATCGGCAAGCCCTTTTTTCAAGTCGCTTACATCAACGCGAAATTTCGATGTATAGTTTTCTGTTGGCATTCATATCACCACCAATCATCATTTTGAGCCGGCTTGTACAGCGTATCGCCGATAATAAACGAGCCCTCCGGCGCTTTGCTGAGAACTTTGTTTTCAGGCTTTTTACGCTCGTTCTGATACACCATACGGATATATATACTTAGTACCTCGTGAAACGCTTCACGGCGTACTGAGAACGGCGTGAGCGCTGTAAAGCGGTCACAGAGATTTGTGTTCAAATCGAATAGTATTTCGTACATCGTATCGGGGGTTGATGATTCCCCCGAAGTTAGTTTTTTGTTGCTTCTCCGACTGCACCGAGCTCAACAGTGATATATGTGTATATATCCTTGAAAATCTGCACGATACATGAGCTTTTCACCGTGCGGAGCTGTTCGTCGGTAACTCCCTCGAAAAGCTCTTTTAAGAACGGTTTGAGCTGCTTTGAGCATTTAAGAATTGCAAGCCCTATCTGCCTGCTATCGCTGATATTATCGAAGTCGAGAACGTTGATAATATCTTCGATAACGCCGAATGATATATCTATGGTTTCAGCCGTGAATGTTTTATCGGCTGTTTCAAGCTTTAAAAGCATATTTTTCCTCCTTATACAAAGAAAAGGGCGTATTTAAACGCCCTTGTTCTTCTTTGTCTTGATTTCTGCGATAATAGGTGCTTTGAAAGCATTTTCACAGCCGCAAAGCTCTGCGATTCGTGCTTTCTCGGGAGTATATCCCTCACGCGGATATTTATCGCCTTTGTGATATACATAGCCGCTATCCTTCAAATCGCCGAAAGTCAGAAGCACTGTATACATGATATCACGCTCCTGCCGCAACTGTTACCGTGCAAGCTGCCGACTGTGAGCCGGATACTGCGCTGATAATTGCTGTACCTGCGGCAACAGGAGTAACAACGCCGTTTGCAACTGTAGCAACGTTAGGATTGCTTGTAAGCCATGATACCGGCTTACCTGTGGGAGTTGTTGTTGCTGTGAGTGAGCCTGTATCGCCGCCAGCGGTAAGGCTGAGAGTTGAAGCGGAGAGGCTGATAGCTGTTGCGCTGCTCTTTGCGAGGTTTGCGATTGTATCCGGTGTCTGCACTGTTGCGAAGAAGTTAGTTAAATCGCACTTATCGTCACGCTCGTCGATAACAACGTCACGTCTTGCACCGCCGTTTGTGAATTCATAGATAGTCTTAGTACCTGTGAAAATAACGGTCTGATTCTGAGTGTCAACGTTATTGCTCTCAGTGTTGGAGTTTTCGTCCGGTACGTTTGAGAATGTACCCTTTAAGCGCCATACATAGCGATATGTGCCGTCTGTGAGCTTGATTCTGTATCCGACTGCATACTCATCATCGGTATCCTCGCCGCTCATATAAGCGCCTGTGAGAGGATCAATGTAAGCACCTGTTACGATTGCGAGCTTTTCGAGATACATTGCAGGAACAACGAAAGTAACAGTATCAACGCCGACTGCCTTAATCTGAATCATTCCTGTATTATCATAGAAGTGAGTTTCATTAGATACGTCAGAAGTTTTCGCGATTGAGGCGATAGGTGCGATTTCTGTTACTGTGCCTGTTGTGTAGCCTGTTTTATCGTCCTTTGTGATTTTCGCACAAACGAAGCTGTCACAACCTCTGAATTCTGCCTGTTTCATGTATTATTTACCTCCTCTGTGTAATTTTCAAATTTATAAACGGTAAAGAAAGCGCCGGTATGCGTCGGCTTATCTACCGAGATATCATGCGCTTTACCGTCAATTATATAGCCGTTTTGTTTCAAAAGCTTTCTTGCTTTCTCCGGCTCTGTTTCAACAAGTAAAGGATTTGAAGAATAGAAGTATATCCAGAATCCCCATACCGCACGCCCTGCATCGTTATCGTAGAAAGCCGCCTCCGGCGTGTCGAAGTTCCAGAAAGTGAAAAAGCTCTCGGGATAGGCTTCTGTTGATTGGAGTGTACCTTGCAAGAATATCGGATAACCGAGCGTTGCAAGTATGGATATCAATTCTTGTTTCATTTCTTCATCACCTCGTCTATCATCGAATAGAAAGCGTTAGCTTGTATTTCTTGTATGCGTTTTTTCGTTGCATTGCCGTATATAGCGTTGTATAAGTTCTTATCCGGTTTAACGTGCGGCTGTCCGTGTACTTTCGTTCCATACATGAGAAATATTGAGGGTAAACCGCCCTCATGTATTGAAAATCCGGTATTTGCTGAAAACTCAGTGCCGGTTTTCTGTACGTTGGTATTTTTCAGTATGGTGCTTTCGGTTTTTCCGGTGCGTTTATGTGGCTGCATAGCTTCATCAAGCTGTGCGGCTATAAAAGCGTTTGATTCTTCAAGAGCTTTTGTTACAGCGCGATCAAGCGCGTTTCCCTCGATAGCTTCAAGCTTCTTTTTCAGTTCGTCGAACATCGGAAAATCTATTTCAAGCTTTGTACTCATGAGCCTTTCACTCTCTCAACTTTGAACGTCATATACTGCCCTTGCAGCTCAATGTTCTCGGGCGGCGAAATTATCCTGTACTTAGCGCCCGATTCAAGCTTTATCAAGCAGTCTGCCGTGATATCTGAGCGATACCACGTTGTTATCAGCGCAGTATCTATATAGGATATCACGCCGTTGACTGCGTTTTCAGTGCCGCCATAACTCTTGAAATTGATATATATTACTTCTCCTGTAGCCGGATAATTCGGCACGTTTACGCCGTTGTATTGCGTATATGTGCCGCCTCCTGTGGGAGCTGTAGGCTTTAAAAGTTGAGCGGCTGTGCGCAGTTCGTTGATTCCTTTCGGTCTGTACATTTCGTCACCGCCTTACGATGATAATACAAGCTGTGATACCATATCAACGAAAAGCGGCGAGAATTTCGCCGCTCCGTCATTATTCCAGATATCATTCACGCCACGCGAAACGATAAAGGCAGAATCGGCTATTAATGCCGCCGATACGCCTGCCCTTGACATATACGCTGTTACTGTGTCAATGTATCCTGATAAGGTTGTATCGAAGTTGTTACCGCTCACGCCGAGCGCAGCTTTCACGCTTGCGAGCATTGCCGAATCTGCCATAGTTTCACCGCCTTAGAAGCCTACCTTCGCGATTGTGAGCGCGTTGGTGGAAAGTGTAGCTGTATAGAGTGTCACGCCGTCAGCGTCAACAGTGCCGCTTATGGTAAGTGTAGCACCTGTTTTTGTGAAGCTATCGGCTGTGAAGCTTGAATCAGGGATAAAGTATACTGTTGCGGCTGTTACGTTTGAACCGAAAGTGAACTCCTTTACAGGCTCATTGCAGATAACTGTTGCGCTGTTTGTAGACTGCGCAAATACGCCGATTCCAGTTGATTCAAGAGCAGATACGCTCACGTTTGCGATCTTGAGAATATTTCCATAAAGTGTAAGAAGGTCAACCTTCTGCACCGGAACAACTCTGTTCTGATTAATCATTTATATTCCTCCTTTATTCGCCGGTATATGTACCATCTACGCCGAGAATGGTAACGCCGGATTTGATATTTGCCGCTGTGATGTTATCATCAATTGAAGCTGTTACAGCCTTAACGGTAACAGTGCCGAGAACCTTGCCGCTGTCTGCTGTTATCTCCTGCTTTGTAGTCGAGGGAGTTACAGATACATTCTGCGTCTCAGGTACAAGCGACGAAGCTACAGCCGCTATATTTGCGATAGCGTCAGGGTTGAGAGTTGCGCCGCCTGTACCGCCGAGAAGCACGGCGATAGCATTGAGCACCTCAACTATAGTTGTTGTGCTTGCAACGTCGGAGGCTGTACCTCCGAGCGCCGCATATAACGCTTTAAGAGCTGATACGTTATCCATATGTCAGCCTCCTATTACGAGCCCTTCTTGATAAGCCAGTATCCTGTCGGGTTGAGTACCTTACCGTCAACAACTACGAGGGCCTTATCAACCCACTCGTTTGTCTTTTCATCGAAGTATCTACGCATTGTGAAGCCGAAGTTCTCGTTGATTGCGTACTCCTCCGGCTGCCAGAAGATACCGATAACATCGTTAGCGCTTGCGGTATCGAAATCAGGGAGGATATCAGGCTCAACGAGTGAAATTCTTCTGCCGAAGAATCTGCCGTTCGGGTCACGTGCATCGCCGTCATTTACTTCAAGTCCAGTTGCCTGTCTGAATACAGGGTTATTGTTTGCATCAGCCATAGTTTCAAGATAGCTCTCAACTGTGCTGAGTGCGAAAATAAACTGACCGTCTCTATATCCGAGAGGGAGCTTTGCGAAGAACTTCTTTCTCCATGCCTGCCAGTTTGACATGTCAGCGGCTGTAAGCGTTACGGTATTTGTAACTCTTGCATCGTTGAGGATACCGAGCGGCTGTCCTGAGCCTGTACCCTTTACGATAGCTGTATCAAGGCTCTGCACGTATGCAACGGCAATCAGTTCAATTACCTTTGTCTCGAAATCTGTGATAGTAAGCAGATTTGCAAGGAAAGTCTGAGCCACGCGAATTTCGCCTGTATGATAAGCGAACTGAATCTTGCCAAGCGCGTCAGTTTTCTGACGAGGAGAAACAGTATCCTCAGAAATCCACTTGAAAGATGCCTGAAGCGCGCCGATAGGATACTCAACGCCGCCAGGAATTGAAGTCTTGCGTACAGCATTATAAAGATTGCCATAACGCTTGCGAACCGTATTAATTACCTCACGCATGATAGTGAGCGGAATAGCTGCACCTGTATCAGCTGTGGTGATAGCAACACCGCTTCTCTGCTCTGCAGGGAGTGAGTTTCTGAACTCGTTGCACTTATCAACGAGGTTCTGAGGGATAGCAATGCCGCGCTGTACGTAGTTCATGAAAGCCTGACGGTATTCCATGCTCTCGTAGGGATTTTCATTGCTTCTTGCCTGTGATGCAGCAGCCGGAGCGGCAGAGAACGAAGCCACGATACCGCCATTTACTGTCTGTGCCTGTGCAGGAACAGCAGTCTGAGCTGTGGGAACTGCGCTTCTCTTCTCCTCTTCCTCAATTTCTGCAAGCTCTGCGCTTACATCGTCGATATCTGCCTGTACATCAGCTCTCTGCTCTGTGAGCATTCTCACTTCGTTAGCGTCTGTACTTGCAGCGCAGCGAGAATCAAGCTGCTGTGCCTTTGCGCGAAGTCTGAGAAGCTTCGCATTAAGTCTGTCTTTGCGTGTCATTTTTTCAACCTCCATTTTTAAATAAATAGTTGTATTTTGCTTTTGCAAGCTCTATTGAATCGGTATCCACCGATTTAGCCCTCTGCTCCCTTGCTCTTTCCAGTTCAAGGCGTGCGCTATCCAGCGTTTCTTTGCTTCGGGCTGATATCTCAGTTGAATCATAAGCAGGGAATGTTACCGCGCTTACTTCAACAACTTTGCCAATTTTTGTAATGCGACGTATAGGATGTTCGCTTTCAAGCCCCTCCCACTCGTCGGCTTCAACTGTAAACATAAAGGACATTTTGTCAATATCTTTTCTGACAATTGCAGAATAATAATCCTGTGCTTTATGACTGTTTTTGATATCGAGCTGTGCAACGAATCTTAAGCCTAATTCATCAGGCATTATTCGCATTATGCTGTTGACGTTATTATTTCTTGAACGTGCATATACATATGATGTATCGTGATTTAAACATAAACGCACGTCTCTTAAATCTGTATTATCGAGAGCACCGCGTGAAATCATTTCTGAAAAAGCTCCGAGATCGGCTATGCTATCGAAAACGATTGGACGTCCTTCAACAATTCCTACACCGTTTTCTTCTCTTGTTTCTAAATCGGCTATATAGAATCGTGTTTCAAGTTCTTTTTTATTCATCAACATACCTCCAAATCTTTCCCATTATAGGTTTATTCTTTTTTAGATTTATACAAATACATGATTTGCTTATGTTATTTTTTCTCGCGGCTTCGGATAAAAGTCTTTATCTATTATTGCTTCACCTCTGCTATTAGTGAATGCAGCATTTGGGTCTGATGTATTAGAACACGGTCGCCAATCACCTTTGCCAATATAACAGCACTCTTTGGTGCAGTCTTTGTTACGAGACGGATCGCAAAGGTATAAGTCTTTAGTCATAAATATCACTCCTTTTTATATTTTGTGAATAGACTAAATTACCTTTTTATTGGGTTAAGCACTATAATTAGACGGATAAACTTTATCGCTAATTATCTGTCCATTGCTTACTTTTGCAGTATCATACTTGCTTCCGTAGCTTTCGCAGCCGTAAAGATACATAGTACCGCCGCTGCACCAATAGTTAGACATTCTGTCGGAATAATTTACAGCATCTGTTACCGTTGATATACCCGATTTGCAACCATAATTTGCCGAATATGCTTGCAAATCTGCAACAATGCCACCGTGACAAGCATAATAATCTCCATTTACTCTAATTATGTGTGAGCTGTCATGTGAGGTTGTTGCATTAGATGATTGTCCATTGCTGCTGCTTAACTCTGCACTGCCGTTGTTATAGCTCTTGCAATTAATCTCATATGTATAATTTAAAACGC
>JAFOBC010000227.1 GCA_017382015.1 Clostridia bacterium | reverse complement strand
ATTGAGGCTGTGCGCAAGATGCTCGATAAATTTTACGAGTACGGTGTGTATGTCTACCTTGATATGCATCAGGATCTTTTCTCAAACTACTGCTATCAGTGGGGCGACGGTGCACCCGAATGGGCATGTATGATGAACGGCAAAAAGCAGAAAAAGATTAAGGTTGTATGGGCAGAGGGTTATTTCTGGGACAAAGGCATTCATAAGGCTTTTGACAGATTCTGGAATAACTCACCTTACGAGGGTAAGGGGCTGCTTGATTACTTTGCCGATATGTGGAAGCATCTTGCAACAAAGCTGGGCGACCATCCTGCGCTTTTCGGCTTTGATATGTTCAACGAGCCTTTTTTGGGTAAGGACGGCGGTAAGGTTTTCCGTCAGCTGATCAAGGGCCTTGTCAAAACAACTCTTACAGATAAGCGTATTGACAGATGCAAGCTCGTAAAGGATGCCGTGAAGCTTGATATCCCCGCTGTGCTCGAGCAGTATAACGGTGACATTCTTCACGATGTTGCGCTCGGTGCGGCTGAGCTTGTAGAGAAGTTTGACGTTGAGCGTTACACACCTTTCCTCAACAAGACAGCAGGTGCTATCCGTTCAGTTACCGATAACGGCATTATGTTTATTGATAACTGCTACTATTCCAACCTTTCAATTCCGTGCAAGGCAGGCCCGATTACTTATGACGGCAAGGTTGAGGAGAAATCCTGTTTCTCACCTCACGGTTATGATTTTATGGTTGATACTCCGCTTTACAAGCACGCAAGCTCTTCCAGAACGGATGCTATCTTCGGCGAGCACGCCAACACACAGAAGAGGCTCGGCATCCCTGTGCTTGTCGGTGAGTGGGGCGGCTATTCTGAGGGTACAGAGTGGTATCCGCATATTCACCATCTGCTCAAGTTCTTTGATGACCGCAAGTGGAGCAACACCTATTGGGCATTCCACGAGGGTCTCATCGGCGACGGTGTTATGGATGTTCTCAACAGACCTTATCCCAGAGCTGTCACGGGCGAAATTACTGCCTACCGCCACGACAGAGAGGCAAACACTTTCACTCTTACATATGAGCAGGCAACTGAGTTTGATGTAAAAACTGTAGTCTATGTGCCTGCTGAGCCTAAGGCTGTTGAGTGCACTGGTGAGTATGAGGTTATACCCTGCAAGTTCGGCGGTTATACTGTTGAGGTGAAAACAGGTGTCGGCTCACACGAGCTTGTTGTGAAGTTTTAATTATCAGATTGTAATCATTATTGATATTTTTGAGAGGTACGGCAATGGACAAAAAGGCAATGAAAAAAATACTCGCCTTTGTAAAGATGCTCAAAGCACCTGCGCAGATGATTCCGTATATCATCTCGCTTGTGATAATATTTGTTCAGCGTCACGTTGATAACGATAAGGCCGCAGCTGTTAAGGTGGATGAGCAGGGCTTTGTCTGCCGCAAAAACAGCAGTATTGCAGGTGGCTGCGGTTCGCCGGCGGTTGCTGTTGAGCCTGATGGCGGTATTGCGGTTGTTTTTGCCTGCAGCCGTGTTGTCGGCGGTGTGCCGCTTTACTCTCTTTGCCTTTGCCGCGGCAGTGAGCCTGCTAAGCTTGCTCTGGCGAAGCGTGAGTTTATTTTTGATTCGCCTATGCAGCTCGGTAATGTCACAGCAACCGCAACGCCTTACGGTCTGCTTATAAGCTGGCGCAGTAAGCTTGCTTCAAAGCTGCATTTGCCTGAAACTGCCGATAAGGATGCCTCAAGAATCTGGCGTGAGCGTAATGCAGAGCGTTATGCTCAGCTGAGTGATGACGAAAAGCGTGGCGGCACTTATTATGCTCTGTTGCCGTATAATTCATCTGCGACGATTGTTGCGCAAAAAGCACCGTGCAGCTTCGTTCAGCGTGCGGTTATGCTCAGCGATAACGAGGTTTTGTGGATGGGTGAGTGCGAGGGAACTGCTGTTGCATACGTCAGCGCTGACAAGTGTAAATCCTTTACAAAGCGTGGTGCTGTGCCTGCAATTCCGGGCGGACGTACCGTTTCTCAGGTAAGCTGTGCCAAGCTCAAAAACGGCAGACTTATCTGCATTTTCTCTTCAATGGGCGAGCTGTTTATATCATATTCGGACGATATGGGTGTTCGATGGAGTCTGCCGCATATGCTCAATGTTAAGGGCGTTTCGCCCGATCTTTGTGTGAGGGGCGACGGTGTTGCCGTGCTCAACTATGTGCAGCCCGATAAGAAGGTTTCGCTGAGAAGTATGATAAGCCTCGACGGTCAGTATAAGTGGCTTGAGGAGCGCGCTCTGGTTATTTCTACTGCTTCAAACTGCCGCAAGCCGTATACGGTTGAAGCAGGTGACAAGTTTATGACCGTCAGCCGTCAGCGCTTCGTAGGCGACAGCGGATCTTCGGTCGTTTTCACACTGTGGTCACCCCATAAAGATGATGAGGCGCGTATAAAAGAAATCACCGCAGAAGCTTCCGGAAAGAAGAAAAGCAAAAAAAGCAGAAAATAGCGCGGATTGTATAATTTGTATTTGTCAAGGTGTTGTGCTTTACGGGCGAGCGAGATTATTTAAACAGGTTGTTTTTATTGAGAAGTGTAGCTAATACAGTTTATATTTGCATATCTTGTGAAAAATAAGCATTGATTGATAAAAGACCTCACAAATGCGTGAGGTCTTTTTTTTTTTGCTCGGAAACAAAAAGGGAAAACAAGAAAAGGGCTATATGTACCCTGTGTCAGCATAAAGTTAACGGTTAAGCCTTACTCTATTGACATTCTCCGATTATAATATAAAATATACAGTATGAATGATTACGGAGGAACTGTAATGAAAAAAGATATTCATTTGGACTCAGGCAAAAAAGTTTTACCGAT
>JAFOBC010000226.1 GCA_017382015.1 Clostridia bacterium | reverse complement strand
TTGCGTCGAAAGCTCTTTATCTTGTTTCTTTAGCAAAGAAAAAACCACCGGTTCAACCGGTGGCTTTGATTCCGCGCTATTTTCTCTTTTTTTAAAATCTATTTACCTATATTCCATTTATGACCACAAACTTGGCAAACATTTACCGGTTTTCCGCTACCGATAAAACCTGATATCATAGAATAACCACGATTTATTGTAGCAATTGATGGAGATCCGCATTTAGGACAAGTTGCTATTCCTTTTGCACTATATTCCGCCCTTTTTTTGTTTAATTCTATTTGTTGTTTTCTTTTCTGTTCTTGTTGTATTTTTTTCTGTTCTTCTTGTTCTTTAGCTAATTTTCTTTCTCTTTGTACTTTTTTTTCATATTGTGTAAAATCTTTTTTTGCTAATTTGTAGTCTTTTATAAAACTTACGGAAAGAGCAGCAAAAAAAATTCCAACAATTAATAATATGATAAAAAATAGAAATGAATCAATGCAATAGATTCCGCATGCAAAACAAATGATAGAAACAATGCCAAAAGCAATAGCATTACCGATTTTTGGCATAGGAATATTCTCTTTATTTTTTATTTGACATTCATCATCTTTTAAATTAGTGGTCGATGAAAAGTCTATAATATCTTGGGGTTGAGTTTTATCGATTGTGTAGAAATTGTTTACAAATGTATATGCATCAGATTGACTTAATCCACCCAAATCTCTAACAATTTTTACTGCGGTTTCAGGGTCATTTGAAATTATATAATTTTCAATTTCATCCATTTGCTCTTTAGTAATTCTTATATAGCCGATATACATCAAATTATCAGTATTATTTTCAACTGAAGTATTTTCTTTGGATATGCCAGCATTTATTGTAATAGCACAACCACACTCGTTACAAAATTTTGAATTTTCTGGTATTTCTTTTCCACATTGATTGCAATACATTTTCTCATCCTCCAAAAAGTGTAACTTCGATTGTTGTCAAACAAAGCCTAAAAATAAAATCCTTATTATAATCTGAGTGGAGTTACGTTTTTACCGCACATATTTCAAATGATAATAAAAAAATTTATAAATTCCCTTAACGAAGACGTATCTCTATCTTATTTTGTACTTTTGAGTATTGTAGCATAATTCTTCATAAAGATAAAGGATTTTGTAATAAAAAAAAACAGAGAGGTATTAATCTCTCTGCTTTTTTATCAATTGTAGATTATATTTTGATTTATGATTTCTGTAGTTATACTTTGGATGTTATTTATTCTTTTTTTCAAGCTCAGCCTTGCCCTCGGGTGTGTCGCGGTAGTAATAGGTTTTTGTTTCCTTATGCTCTGTAGATTCCCATACTTCCTTTGCAACGGGTGCCCACTCCTCAGCAAACTTTCTGCATTTTGCGCAGAGGTCTTCTGCTGATTCCTGGTCGATAAGGTCTGTTGATTTTGCACCGGTTTCTTTAACAATTCTGCAAAGATAATCGGGGTTTTCAAGCATCGGGCAGGGACGCATATGGTTATCGTTAAACGGCTGATTTTTGTAGAAGGACATAAACAGCGGATTCTGCAATGCCTCAAGAAGCGTATGAGTGCGGATATTTGAATCTGAGAAGTGAATGAAAACACAAGGCTCAATATCGCCTGCAGAGTTGACGTGGAAATAGTTTCTGCCGCCTGCAATACAGCCGCCTACGTATTCGCCGTCACCCTGGAAATCCATAATAAACATTGACTTGCCTGTTTTGGAGTTGCGCAGATCGCGTACACGCTTGTACATATACTTTCTCTGCTCAGGGTCGGGAATAAGCTCGGGCAGTGCACCCTTGCCGAGGGGCATATAGTTGAAATAAAGGCCGAACATAACGCCCTTTGATATCATATCGTCAAGGAATTCGTCGCTTGTAACGGAATAAATATTTTTGCTTGTGTAGCAAACGGAGATACCGAACATACAGCCGTTCTTTTTGAGCAGCTCCATAGCCTCAATTGAGGTTTTGTATGCGCCGTCACCTCTGCGGAAATCGTTGCTTTCCTCATCGCCCTCAATGCTGATTGCAAGTGCAAGGTTGCCTACGCGCTTAAGCTCATCGCAAAATTCCTGATCAACAAGTGTTGCATTGGTATATGCGAGGAATGCACACTGGGGGAATGTTTCACAGAGCTTGAGAATCTCTTTTTTGCAGATGAGAGGCTCACCGCCCGTGAACATATAAAGATGTGTGCCAAGCTCTCTGCCCTGCTCTACGATTGACTCCATCTCCTCATAAGTAAGGCGGAGCTTATGACCGTATTCGGCAGACCAGCAGCCCTTACATTTGAGGTTGCATGCGCTTGTAGGGTCTATAAGAGTGATGAAGGGGATATTACAGTGATATTTTTCTCTGTTCTCGCGTACTGTCTTTGTGCCTGCGGCAACGCCGAGGCCGAGAGCAAGACCCATATTGTTGAGCACGTTGGGGTCAAGATCTCTGATAGCACGCAGAAGAAGCTGTGAATATACGTTATCGGGGTCTGCCGCACCCTCACGGATTTTATCAAAATTTTTGGAAGGGAAAACAGTGCCTGCAAAACGCTGAACGGAATCAACCAGCTTTACAAGATTATCCTGAGGATTTTTCTTGATATATTTAATTGATTGCTCGAGCACTGCACTTGCGGCGGCACGCTGCGCTTTTTCTTTAAGATTCATAGCCTGAGGATTACTCCTTTACAGTAAGTTGTATACGGACATAGTTACACTTATACTTATACTCTGTCATTCTATCACAAACGAAATAAAAAGTCCACAAAATATTAAAACAATTTTAAATAAATTTCATATTGAGAATTATAACTTAAATTTACATATTTTTTTGTTCCTGCTAATTTTTACTTGAAAAAAAATCTGCTTTATTCTATAATTATTATTTGTATAATTATCTTCATTTATAGGTGAAAAATGTGAAAAACTCATCGACAGTTGCCGCAATTTCAACACCCGTTGCCGCAGGTGGCATAGGAGTTATCCGAATTTCGGGCGCTGATGCTATCAGCATAGCGGCAAAGGTATTCAGACCAAGCGGAAAAAAGAATATAACCGAGATGAAAGGCTACACGGCGGCTCACGGCACAGTTGTTGACGGTGAAAAGGCGATTGATGAGGCTGTGTTGCTTGTTTTCCGTGCGCCTCACAGCTATACGGGCGAGGACGTTGCAGAAATTTCGTGCCACGGCGGCGTTTACGTTGTCAGCCGTGTGCTTCGTGCTGTGCTTTCTGCAGGTGCTCAGCCTGCCGCACCGGGCGAATTCACAAAACGTGCATTCCTCAACGGCAAGCTCGACCTGACAAAGGCTGAGGCTGTTATGAACCTCATATCCGCGCAGGGTGAGCAGAGCGCAGGCGCCGCTATGACGGCACTTGAAGGTGCGCTGAGCAAAAAAATTCTTGCCGCGGCACAGACTCTTATTACAGATTCTGCTTATCTTGCCGCCTGGGTTGATTACCCCGACGATGAGATAGAAGAAATTTCAACCGATAAGCTCCTTGCGGATTACCGGGATGTACTCACACAGCTTGATTCATTGCTTACCAACTACGATGCAGGCAGGGCAATTACGCAGGGTGTTGATACAGTTATTGCAGGCAAACCAAACGTCGGCAAATCTACGCTGATGAATTACCTTGCAGGCTTCAAACGCTCAATTGTAACCGATATTGCAGGCACAACGCGTGACGTTGTTGAGGATACGGTAAGGCTTGGCAACGTAGTGCTCCACCTTGCCGACACCGCAGGAATACGCGAAACCGGCAACGAGGTAGAAAAAATAGGTGTAGATTTTGCCGTAGGCAGGGTTGAAAGAGCATCACTTGTGCTTGCTGTGTTCGATTTGTCGCGTGAGTTTGATGACGAAGATAAAGCCGTTATTGAGCTTTGCAAGGATAAATGTGCCGTTGCAATCATAAATAAGGACGACCTTGACCCGAAATTTGATAAATCAAAGCTCGATTGTTTCACACATCAGGTATATATCAGCGCTAAGGACGGCACGGGTGCGGACAGGCTTGCCGCCGCTGTTGAAACAGCGCTTGGCACAAACAGCGTAGATACGTCAGCCGCACTGCTTGCAAACGAGCGTCAGCGCCTTTGCTGTGAAAGGGCGGCAGAATGCCTCAGAGAGGCAATTGATGCGCTGGAGATGAATATGACTCTTGATGCTGTAACGGTCAGCACAGAGGGCGCAATAACCGAATTACTGACGATGACGGGAGAAAAAGCAACCGAAGCCGTTGTCAACGAGGTTTTCTCACGCTTCTGCGTAGGAAAATGACAAATATTGACAAAAATGTAAAAAACTGACATAGAAGTGAATTTATGAAATATTTTGCAGAAAAACTTGATATAGCTGTTATAGGCGCAGGTCACGCAGGAATTGAGGCGGCGCTTGCTTCAGCGCGCCTTGGTTGCAACACTATGATTTTTGCAATCAACCTTGATTCTGTAGGAAATATGCCCTGCAATCCGTCAATAGGCGGCACGTCAAAGGGTCACCTTGTGCGCGAAATTGATGCACTCGGCGGCGAAATGGGCATTGCCGCAGACAAGAACACGTTGCAGACCCGTATGCTCAACACCGGTAAAGGCCCTGCGGTACACAGCCTGCGTGCGCAGATTGACCGACGCGGCTACTGCGCATATATGAAAAATGTAATTGAAAATCAGCCGAATTTAAAACTCAAGCAGGCAGAAATCGTATCACTCACCCGTGATGAGGACGGTTTGTGGCATCTTTTAACAAGGCTTGAGGCGGAATACACCGCAAAATGCGTTATTCTGGCAACGGGCACTTTCCTCGGCGGCAGAATATTTGTAGGCGATATTTCCTACGACAGCGGCCCTGACGGAATGTTCCCCGCAACCGAGCTTGCTCAGTCGCTCAAAGACCTTGGTGTACAGTTGCGCCGATTCAAAACGGGCACACCGCCAAGGCTTAACCGCAACAGCATAGATTTCAGCGTAATGGAGCCGCAATACGGTGATGAGCGTAAAGTTCCTTTTTCATTCGGTTTTGAGGGTGAAATCGAAAACACCGAGGCTTGCTACGTTACCTATACAAACGAAAGAACAAAGCAGATTATACTTGATAATCTTCACCGCTCTCCCCTTTACGGCGGCAAAATTGACAGTGTAGGCCCTCGCTACTGTCCCAGTATTGAGGATAAGATAGTGCGTTTTGCCGAAAAGGAGCGCCATCAGCTCTTTGTTGAGCCTTGCGGTGCGGATACGCAGGAGATGTACCTGCAGGGTCTTTCTTCTTCACTTCCCGAGGATGTTCAGCTTGAATTCCTCCACACGATACCCGGCCTCGAAAAAGCACAGGTAATGCGCACGGCATACGCTATCGAATACGACTGTGTAGATCCGCTTTCTCTGCGCTCAAGCCTTGAATTCCGCGATTTTGAGGGACTTTACGGTGCAGGTCAGTTCAACGGCTCCAGCGGATATGAAGAAGCCGCGGCACAAGGTCTTGTAGCGGGCATAAACGCCGCACGCAAAATAAACGGTCAGGAGCCCATGATTCTCGACCGAGCAGGCAGTTACATCGGCACGCTGATTGATGACCTTGTAACAAAAGGCTGTACAGACCCGTATAGAATGATGACCTCACGCTCAGAATACAGACTTCTGCTTCGTCAGGATAATGCAGACCGCAGGCTTACTCCTCTCGGCAGAGAGATTGGTTTGATTGATGACAAGCGCTGGGATGCGTTCAACAGAAAGCTTGAGCTTATTGAGCAGGAGGCTGAACGTGTGCGCAAGGCTGTTATTCACCCGTCCGCCGAGTTAAACGCTATGCTTGTTTCACGTGAAACATCTGCGCTGAACATAGGTGTGCGTATGGTAGAGCTGCTCAAGCGCCCCCAGGTAAGCTATGCAGATCTTGCACCCTTTGACACGGAAAGACCAGATTTGCCCTACGAAGTATTTGAGCAGGTTGAAATTTCAATCAAATACGAGGGTTATCTCAAGCGTCAGGAGGCTCAGGTTGCCGAAATGCGCCGCCTTGAGGTCAAAAAGCTGCCTGAGGATATTGATTATTCAAAGATTGTAGGCTTAAGGCTTGAGGCAATCGAAAAGCTAAACAAGGTTCGCCCCGAAAATATAGGGCAGGCTTCACGCATCAGCGGTGTCAGCCCTGCGGATATATCGGTGCTGCTTATCAGATTACAAGGAGAATAAGGCTTTATGGCTATGATAGATTTAAAACTTCTCAGAGAAGAGGCTGAAAGACTCGACGTTATACTCGACGAAACAGCGCTCAATAATTTTGATTTGCTGGCTAATATGCTTGTTGATTGGAACAGCAGAATCAACCTTACCGCTATCACAGACCCTATGGGTATTGTTTATAAGCACTTTGCGGATTCACTCACGGCGCTTGCCGCTGTTGACGTGCCGCAGGGCGCAAGCTTTGTAGATGTTGGCACCGGCGGCGGTTTTCCCGGTCTTCCCCTGCTGATTGCTCGCCCTGACCTCAACGGCGTATTGCTGGACAGCACAAAGAAAAAGCTTATGTTTGTTGATTATTGTCTCAACAAGCTTGGTTTAAACACAAGCGGTCAGACCTTACATATGCGTGCAGAGGAGGCAGGAATCAAGCTTCAGCTTCGCAATCACTTCGATTTCTCATTCTCACGCGCTGTTGCAAACCTGCGCGATCTTTCCGAATACTGTCTGCCCCTCACAAAGGTTGGCGGCACGTTTGTAGCGCTCAAGGGTGCGAAAGCTCAGGAAGAGATTGATGAAGCTAAAGCGGCAATCAAAATCCTCGGCGGTGAGATTGTTGACGTTAAGAAGCTTTTCCTCAGCGATATGGGCGAAAGAAACATCGTTGTAATCAAGAAAAGTTCGCCAACTCCTCCCAAATATCCGCGTGCTTCGGCAAAAATTGCAAAAGAACCGCTCGGAATGCCCAAAAATTAACATTATTACGCACTTTTGTGTCGTACTGTTTTGCTGGACATGCTCCTGCTTTTCTGCTAACATCGTGGCAGAAGGCAGGAGCATATTTCATTTTCACGGAAAGGAAACGCTACAGATGAAGCAGAAACGACAGATTGCAGGGCAGATTATACTCATTGAGCAGGAAATCATAGTGCCTAACCCGAACCAGCCGAGGCTGAGGTTTGATTACGATGAGCTGAACGGACTAGCTGAGAGCATACGGAACAACGGCTTACTTCAGCCCCTTACGGTAAGACCTGCGGAGGATGGCAGATTTGAGCTGATCGCAGGCGAGCGCAGGCTGATTGCCGCGCGAATGGTCGGTCTTTCGAAAATTCCCTGCATCCTTATGGACATAGATGATGAAAAATCCGCCCTCTTCTCGCTTATCGAAAACATTCAGCGCCAGAATCTCGGCTTTTTTGAGGAAGCAATTGCAATAAACAAGCTTTCTAAAGATTTCGGTCTTACACGCGAGGCTATATCAAAAAAACTCGGCAAGGCTCAATCCACCATAGCCAACAAGCTCAGGTTGCTCGGTTTAACCGAGGAAGAACAGCAGAAAATAGTAAAAGAGGGTCTGACCGAGCGCCACGCACGCGCTTTGCTAAGGCTTGATGATCAGAAGATGCGGCTAAGGGCGCTGAGCATAATTGCTGACAAGCACCTCACAGTTGCAGAAAGCGAGCGTATGATTACCCAGATGCTGTGCAGAAAAAAGAACAGCCGACGTATTCCTTTAAACAGCATCCGCGATGTAAGGCTCTTTGTAAATACTCTCAACCACGCTGTTGACACTATCCGCAGGGCAGGGATAGATGCAGACTCCGTCAAAAGCGAAACTGAAGAATACATAGAGTATGTTGTAAGAATCCCTAAACAACCGGGGACAACCCCTGTGCTTAAAGCCAAGGCGCAGGCGGTTTCCATATAAAAGGTTTCGGCTGCACGAAACCGACCCATATCTTTCTCTTTCACACCCCACATCCAGGCAAGGGAGCAGGCGTTAACCGTCTGCTCCTTTGTCTTTTCTCCAAATCCCCTTTCGTATAAAATGTTTCACGTGAAACAGCGTGCCGCGGTCGCTTCGCCTCCTACAAAGGGATTTGTACAGATGATGAGATGAGGCGAGACAAGTATAAGCCAAAGATAAATGTTCAGCGGGTCGCTGTCACTTTGCCTCCTACAAAGGGATTTGTACAGATGATGGGATAAGGCGAGACAAGTATAAGCCAAAAATAAACGTTCAGCGTGCCGCAGTCACTTTGCCTCCTACAAAGGGATTTGTACAATTGATGGAATAAGGCGAGACAAGTATAAGCCAAAGATAAACGTTCAGCGGGTCGCTGTCACTTAGCCTCCGTCAGAGGGATTTATACAGCAAAAGGGATAAAACAAATAAAATACAAACGGTGATAAATTTTTATAAGAATCAGTTTGAAGGGCTGCTTATATCAGTTAAAACAGCACATTATAATCGATATAAATTATTTTCATTAAATAAACCAATATTTGCCGCAAATAAGGCGTTTTTATTGTCTTGACATAAACTTTGCCGCAGATGTATAATAAGCGCATACAAGGAGGTTTTTTGACGCTATGAGCCTTATACAAAAACTAAAATCAACGCCTGCAGGCTGGGAGACGGG
>JAFOBC010000225.1 GCA_017382015.1 Clostridia bacterium | reverse complement strand
TTGATAAATATGCACGGATTTATCGTGACTTTATAATGTTAACTAATAATGCCGGTGGCTCTGTATTTATAGATTATTCTAATAAGCATGATATTAATGAGGATAAGTATGCTTTCAGTCCGCACACCAGGATGTTGTATTTTAGAGTGCATTTAGAATGTGGAGCTCCGCATGAAATTAGAGCACATTATGAGGGAAGATATGATTGGCCATGCCCTTATGACGAGAGTTCCTGGAAAAAAGCTTGTTTGAAAAGCTTTGAAACTTATACGAGCATTGATAAAACTATTTTATGGCACTGTATTTTAGATGAAATAATCGATAATAAATGCGAAGAATGGGATTCATACGGTGAATGGTATTTTTATTATCCCATTGTTTGCCCGGAAGATTTCCGAGGTGATAAAAGGGAAAAATTTAAAAAAGCAATAGAAGAAAGGCTTGCTAAATTGCCACCCCAAAAGCCAAACGCAACTGCTGCTGAAAAGGCTGTAAAAGTTGATGCTGCAAATTCGATAGAGAATCGGAAACAAACGCCGATTGCACCCAAAATTAAAAACGCTTTTATCAATGACATACAGCTGCCTGCAAACCGGGAGTTTGTAATCGGTGTTAATGATGACTGTGATAAAAAAGGCGGTTACGCTTACAGACACGTTAAATTCAAAAAAATCGGTGCCGACTGGTGCGTTTCAAACGTTGCCCTTGAATGCCGAAAAAGTGAAAAAGTGACAACAAAGGTAAACGGTAAAGAAATCGGTGAATCATTTACAGTGCTTAACGAATGCGATAAAATAACGCTTGTCGGTGTGTTTAACGAGGAGAACTACATATTTACAATTAAATGAATATAAAAGAACAAGCGGTGAATTTCCGGTCAGGGAAGTTCACCGCTTGTTTTATTTTGTTTTGCCTGTCAGGGGATTTTGTCCCTTTGGTGAGTTTGCATATGCCTTGAGCAGTCTGTAAGCTGCGGCTGTGAGCGGAACGCCTATCAGCATACCGCCTATACCCATCACACCGCCGCTGACCGTTACCGCCGCGAGCACCCAGATTCCGGGCAGGTCGAGCGATTTGCCGACAATCTTCGGGTAGATAAAATTGCCTTCAATTTGCTGTAGGATTATAACGAAGATAATGAAAATAAGAGCCTTGACGGGGGATTCCATAAGTATCAGGAATGCACCGATGCCTGCACCTATCAGGCCGCCGACAATCGGTATAAGTGCCGTGAAGCCCATAAGTGCACCTATCATCGGGGCGTAGGGAATACGGAGTATAAACATACCTGCCATACAAAGTACGCCGAGTATTACAGCTTCGGTGCACTGGCCTACAATAAAGCTATGGAAGCAGTCGCTGACTTCAGCCCGTACATAATTGATTGTATCCAGTTTGTTCTCGGGAACAATTCGCTTGACAAGGCGCTTGAGCTGAGCGACAAGTTTATCTTTGTAGAGCAGCAGATAAATTGCAAAAATTATGCCGATTACAACGTTTGCAATGCCGGAGACAAGGGAAGATACAGCGAGGAAAGCCGTGTTGACGGCACTGCTCAGCCCGGGAGCTAAGTTGGATATAAAATCAGATTTCCAATCGATGTTGGATATGAACGTACTGACAAGCGATTTCCAGTTGACTGATTCAAGCGAAATTATAACGTTATCTGGTATGATTCCGATTTTTTCAAGCTTTGGTATAAATGTTTCGATAGCGCCGGGCAACTCTTCGGCAAGCAGCATAATACACTTTACAAGCTGTGGTGCGATAAGCCCTATAACAAGTGCAATGATGCCGAACAAGGTCAGCATTGCGCTGAGCATACATACCGGGCGGCGTGTTTTGGTTGCGGCTTTTTTCTTCGAGTTGGGGAAGTAGTGCCGCTCATAAAAGCTCATAAGTATATTTACTATGTATGCGGTAACGAGCCCGATTACAATCGGTGTTGTGGCAGATATAAATTTAGAGAAAATTCCAGCTATACTGTCCCAATACTGTATGCAAAGGTAAACAGCAAGTATAAACGCGCCTATTGTTGCAAGTGGCTTCCATTTAACTTTAAACATAATTTGCGGTGCACATCCTTCAAATGTTTCTTTATGACTCAATTATATATATTGATTTTGCGATTGTAAAGTATTTATATAATTTAGTTTTACAAATCGCAATTCAGGTAGTATAATAGATGAAACATAGTGAATGCACAAGGAGTAAGAGAATGTTAGAACTAAAAAACATAAAAAAGTCTTACAGTTCGGGCTTGAGCAAGTTTTATGCTCTTGACGATGTCAGTGTAAGCTTCAGGGATAATGAGTTTGTTGCAATTCTCGGACCGTCAGGTTCGGGAAAAACTACACTGCTCAATATTATCGGCGGTCTTGACCGTTACGATTCGGGTGACCTGATAATTAATTCGCGTTCCACAAAGGAGTATAAGGACAAGGATTGGGACGGCTACCGCAACCATTCAATCGGCTTTGTTTTCCAGAGCTATAATCTTATCCCTCATCAGAGCGTGCTGTCGAATGTTGAGCTTGCGCTGACGCTTTCAGGTGTAAGCAAAAAGGAAAGACGCAAGAGGGCAAAAGAGGTGCTTGATAAGGTAGGATTGGGCGACCAGCTTCACAAGAGACCCAACCAGATGTCAGGCGGTCAGATGCAGCGCGTTGCAATCGCGCGTGCTCTTGTCAACGACCCCGATATATTGCTTGCTGACGAGCCTACGGGTGCGCTTGATTCAAACACAAGCGAGCAGATAATGGAGCTCATCCGTGAAATTTCGAAGGACAGGCTTGTTATTATGGTTACCCATAATCCTGAGCTTGCAGGGCAATATGCGGACAGAATAATCGAAATCAAGGATGGCCAAATCTGTAAGGATACCGATCCGTTTGGCGGTGAAGCGGTTGAAACACCTGCCCCCGAAAAGCAGACTAAGCCTGATAAAAAGAAAAAGCCGAAAACTTCGATGAATTTCAGCACGGCGCTTTTGCTCAGCTTCAATAACCTGCTCACCAAAAAGGGCAGAACTTTGCTCACATCTTTTGCAGGCAGTATAGGTATTATCGGCATCGCGCTTATTCTTTCGCTTTCCAGCGGTATGCAGGCTTATATAGATTCAATTGAGCGTGATGCGCTTGCCTCATATCCGCTGAATATTCAGACTGAGAATATAGACCTTACACAGCTGCTTGGCAATATAAGCTCATCAAAAGCTGATACGGCTGAGCACGGCAACGATAAGATATACAAACGTCCCAAGCTTGAAAATTCTGTTGCGGATTTTGAACTGCGCACGCAGATTAACGACCTTGGCAGATTCAAGACGTTTATCGAGCTTAATTCCGAAACATTTGCGCCGCTTTGCAGTGATATAATTTACGGCTACGATATTGATCTGCAGGTTTTCAAGTCCGACACAAGCAGCGGTGTTACGCGTTTGCGCCCCAATGATGCGCTCGAAGAAATAGGCGTGAATTCAGCCGACGGCATATGGAAAGAGCTTGTAGGTGATACGTCGCTGCTTGATACGCAGTATGAGGTGCTTGCAGGTGCGTGGCCGCAAAACTATAACGAGCTTGTGCTTTTCCTCGATAAAGATAACGAAATTGATGATGTAACGCTTTATGCGCTCGGCCTTACGGATGTAAGTGAGCTTGAGGCGCAATCAGGTGCACCTCAGCAGGGAACTCAGGATGCACCAATCGAACTTGAGGGTTATGAGTATTCGGAGTTTCTCAATCTTTCGTTCAAGCTTGTATCTTCAACGGCATATTACCGCAATGATGGCGGAGTATGGGTTGATATGAGCGGCGATGAAGCCTATATGAAAAAGGTTGTCGACAGTGCGGATGAATTGAAAATTGTCGCAATCGCTCGACCTAAGCCGGGTTCACAGTCAACAGTATCAGGCGGCACAATCGGATATATGAGCGCGCTCACTCACCGCGCTATGAGCCTTGCAAATGACAGCGATATTGTCAAACAGCAGAAAGCTCAGCCGAATGTGGATGTTTTCACAGGTCTTGCTTTTAAGGACTCAGCAGAAAAAGGAATGGTGCCGACAGCTTCGCTGGTGTCGATGCCTGCTGTCAGTTTCGCCGCCAAAACGTCCGATGTGCCTGTTGTAACTCCTGTCACAGAGGCTGACGCTGACGTTGAGGTGATGACAGAGGACGAGATATATGCGTATATTGATGAGAATTTTGAGGGTGAAGAAAAAGAAGAACTTAAAGAGTTTGTCCGCCTTATGCTCAAGGATATCCGCACGGTATCAGACAGAAAAAAGCTGATTGCCTATCTGGATAAGATTCTCGAAGGCAGTGACACGGACAGCGGCACGGTTTACTCTTATCTGCAGATGATGGATAAGAATACCAAGCTGCAGCTGCTCAGCGCAATTATAATAGCGGTACGCAGCAACGAGCAGGTTGAAATTCCCGATGCGGGTCAGATTCAGGACAACACTACGAATCCCGGCGAAGATAAGACGGAAGAAAGTACCTCGCAAAAGCAAGAGAGTACCTCGCAGAAGGAAGAAAACACCGCGCATAAAGAAGAAAATCCGGAGCAAAAGGACGAAACAACAGAGCAAAAAGAAGAAATCACTCCCCCCGAAGAAGATAACAAAGCAGAGGTCGAGGAGGAAAAAGAAAAATATTCTGATTCAACCTATGAGGAAAATCTCTATCTGCTCGGTGCGGCAGACCCGCAGACACCCTCAAGCATTTCAATTTATCCGCTCAATTTCGAATCAAAAGAAGAGATAATCAAGGTAATTGAAGAGTATAATCAGAAACAGATCAGCGAAGGTAAAGAGGAATATACAATAGCCTATACCGATTACGTCAATATTCTAATGAGTTCGGTTACTCAGGTTATTGATATCGTAACTTATGCGCTTGTTGCTTTTGTTGCAATTTCGCTTGTCGTTTCGTCAATTATGATTGGAATTATCACTTATATTTCTGTTCTTGAGCGCACTAAGGAAATCGGCATCCTGCGCTCTATCGGTGCTTCTAAAAAGGATATATCACGCGTGTTTAACTCCGAAACAATTATTGTCGGTCTGACATCGGGTATGATAGGTGTGCTGATTACGCTGCTGCTGAATATACCGATTAACGCGATTATCAAATCGCTTGCCGGTATCTCAGGTCTTTCGGCGCTTCCTTGGCTCGGTGCGATAGCTCTTGTAGGTATCAGTGTCGTGCTTACACTTGTCGCAGGATTTATCCCTGCCCGTGTTGCCGCAAAGAAAGACCCTGTTGCGGCGCTGAGAAGCGAATAAAAACAGCTGAAAAAAGCCTCTCTTACGGCAGTTGTTTTAATTCTGCCTTAGGGGGTGTACTGTGTGTGCAATTCGGGGCGGTGTTTTTTGCTCCTGTCTCTTATTTGTGTTGTATTTGCTGTTATTTGATGATATAATGTGTGAAATAAATGCAGAGGTGAAAACAAATGAAAAAAATTATTGCGGCTTGTCTTTCCGTTCTTGTCGGTGCATTTGGCTATACTTTGGTTGAAACGTCAATCGACACAAGAGTTTCAAATCTTGAAGCTGAATGTTCGTCATTGCAGGGTGTTGTTTCAAGCTTGGCTGAACTGCATGAAAGGGATGGCGTGATTCAAATTCCCGATGCGTATATGACCACAAACCCAAACCCTACAATTACAATGCCCACAATTATAATGCCCACAGATAAAGAACCCGCAATTACAGAACCCGCAATTACAGAACCCGCAATTACAGAACCCGCAATTACAGAACCCGCAATTACAGAACCCGCAAGTACCAAACCCTCGGTAGCAACTACAACCAAGCCTACAACTAATCCGGACATGGGAGGCGGCAACACAGTTCAGACGAACCCGGACGGCAGTAAGGATATCGTAAAGCCCGATGGTTCAATCGCGCTCAGCTACTCTTACAGCGCAGCGGATGACTATTTCTATGTGGACGATTCATCGTGGGAAGAAAATTTCGCTTTCAACCGTCTGTACGATATGGATGCAGTATACACGGTTATGTACCTTGATACATTCCATGTATATTACAACCACGGTGGCTATGACCGGATGATTCAGTTCTGGAAAGGCCAGTACGGTCTTCTCTTTCTCGGCGGTGAAATCGGCCTTTACTACAAAGATCCTTCCGGCACAACCTCTCACTACAACTGTGCTGATGAAGATATGGAAATCTTTATGCAGATGACTGTTTACCGTGAGGGTTACGGCGAGCTCTTCACTCGTCCTTACGCTTCTCACTGGTGGACAACCGCTTTCGTTCCCGACAAGCTCAAGAAGTTCAATGACCGTACTGAGCTTACAATGGTTGCAAAGCTTACGTTCAAGACCGAAGAAGAACGCGCTAAGTTCTGCGAAGGACTTGAGAAAGTAACCGACATTGACGGTAACCGTTTCCGGTACGTCACCAATATTTCCAAGAACAATTCCGAGCAGTACACATACAACGACACAACTGGTGACCTCGTATGGCGTTACCTTGACGAAGAGCGAGTAACGCCGCTCAAAACTACAACAATTGCCCCGTAACACATATTACAATTTATCTTAAACTAAAATAAGAGCTCCATACGGTAGAGTTAAAGTAACTGCCGTATGGGGCTCTTGTGTTTTTTTATTGAGTTTTATTTGTGGTTCTGTACGTAATATTTGTAGAATTTAACGCAGTGTGCAACCTCGTCAACGCCGATGCTCTCGTTAGCAGCGTGCATTGCGGCGAGCTGTTCGTTGCTCATCTTAATCGGGCAGAAACGGAGGCAGTTGTCTGCAATGGTCTCATAGTGTCGGCAGTCTGTGCCGCCTGTCATAAGGTAGGGGATAACGCCTGCATCAGGGTAACACTCGTTGATACATTTTGTAAGGTAAGCAAATTCTTCGCCTTTGTAGTCAACGCAGTTTGAAGCGCTTCTTGCGTGGATAACCTCAAGCTCGAGGTCATATTTATCTGCGTACTTTTGCAGTACGGCGAGCGACTGTTCTGCATTCTGGTGGGGTGAGGGACGTAGGTTGCATACAACGTAAGCCTCTGTGGGGATAACGTTGGGTGTCTGTGAGCCTTCAGCCATTGTGCAGGCAAAGGTTGTTTTGACAAAAGCCTTGCACATCGGGCTGACAACGGGGAGAACCTTAGTCAGCAGACCCTTGAACAGCCACATATTGCCAAGTACCATTCTCAGCGGGAAGCCGAGGTAAGGAGCAGCTTCCTTGAGCATTGCGTAAACGGGGCCTGAAATTTCAGCCTTGA
>JAFOBC010000023.1 GCA_017382015.1 Clostridia bacterium | reverse complement strand
ATTGACCTCGGTCTTGAAAGACTCAAAGCGGCAATTGAAGAGTAAAAAAAAGAACTCACTTGAATCGTGCCAAGTGAGTTCTTTTTTATTCAGCTATAAATTTCATATACAGATAATACAGTAAGGTCAGTCGGAATTTAACCGTAAGAGCTACCAATTTTTCCTTGACGGATTCAAAGGGCAACGAAAAACCAAGGTATCTGTAGCTGTCCGTTAGCCATTTACTATTAAATACACGTTTTACATCTTTGTAAGTAAGTCCTGATGGAGAATTCTTACAGTTATTCATTACATTAGCAAATATTCTTACAACATAATAAACCGACATATCGTATACATATGTGTCTATATCGTTAAAACAAGCTCTTCGAGTTTCGTATTGAACGGATAAATCTTTTTCTAAACTCTCTTTATATTTTTTGCGCATAACGCTGTTTTCATTATCTATTCGGTAATGATATCCGGCATAGTCGAGTGCAATAACCTTTTCAGCATTAAATATGGCCTTTATATTTAAAACTGTATCTTCACCTATTTTCATATTCTCTGCAAAAAACAAATTGTTTTTTCTGAGAAAATCAATACCAAAAATCATACGGCACGAAAAACAAATATCATTTGACGTATGTACGACGTGATTGCTTTTTATAAATGAATAACCGTCTGTAACCGTGTTCTTTATAAATCCGGTATGCACTACCGTACCTTGCGGCTCGGCAATATAATCAGTAATCACAACTTCAGGCTTATTTTCTATGACGCACTCTTTTATTTTCAGATAAAAATCATCAGATATCCAATCGTCGCTGTCTATTTTAGAAAAATATTCGCCTGCGGCAATTTCAAAACCTGCCTTGCATGCAGATACCACGCCTCCGTTTTCTTTATGAATTACTGTTATTCTTTCATCTGCGGCAGCCCATTTATCGCATATTTCAGGTGAATTATCAGTCGAACCGTCATCAACGACAATAATCTCTATGTTTTTTTCAATTTGGTTTACTATCGATGAAATACAATTATCCAAAAACTTTTCTGCATTATAAACAGGTACTATAACAGAAAAAAGCGGCTTTGAAGAACACATTTAAACATCTCACCCCATATCCAACAATTCGTCGCTGCAACCGTTTTGTGCATATGCTGTCAGGCTGTCTCGACATAAATCATAGTTCTGTCACATACAAATTCAAGTTGATTTTTTTTAACTTTCAATATATAATGATTTACATTGCTGATATTAGCATACAGAAAAAATACTGTCAAGCAAAGCGGTGATTATCATTAACACTAAAAAAAGAAAGAGCGGCGTGCTTATGCACGTATCCTCGCTCCCCGGTGATTACTCAATCGGCAGTTTCGGCAAGGAAGCCAGGAGCTTTGTCGATTTTCTTTCCGAATGCGGTTTTACAATGTGGCAGGTGCTCCCATTCTGCCTTGTTGACGAGTGTAATTCGCCCTACAAATCATATTCAGCCTTTGGCGGCAACCCTTATTTTGTCGACCTGCCAACACTATACGAGCAAGGTCTGCTTACCCGTGAGGAGCTTGACTCCTGCCGCCAGCAAACACCCTACAGCAGCGAGTATGTAAGACTTTACCACACACGCACAGACACTCTTATGAAGGCCGCACAGCGTGCTGACAAGGCTCTTAAAGATAAAATCGAAAAATTTATCAATGAGAACGTATACCTTGAGCAGTTCTGCCGCTTCATGGCACTCAAAAAAGCCAACAACGAAAAGCCCTGGACTGAATGGGAAACCGACGAAATCAGCGAAGACGTGCTGTTTATGTGGCAATTTATTCAATATGAGTTCTTCACGCAGTGGGCTGATATAAAAGCATATGCCAACAGCAAAGGTATACAGATAATCGGCGATATTCCGATTTATGTATCGTTTGACAGCTGTGACGTCTGGGCAAACAGGGAGCAGTTTTTGCTCGACGAAGAAAACAAGCCCTCCTGCGTAGCAGGTGTACCGCCCGATTATTTTGCCGAGGAAGGTCAGCTCTGGGGTAACCCGATTTACGATTGGGACAAGATGGAGGCAGACGGCTTCAAATGGTGGCGTGCAAGGCTCAGCCACAACCTGACAATGTTTGATGCCGTGCGTATTGACCACTTCAGAGGCATTGAAAGCTACTGGAGTATCGACGGCAACGCAACAACGGCCAAAAACGGCAAATGGGTAAAAGGCCCGGGCGAAAAATTTGTCGATATGGCAAAAGAGGTCGCAGGAGAAAAGCTGATTATTGCCGAAGATCTCGGCGACATAACAAAAGAAGTTATCGACCTTGTTGAATACAGCGGATTCCCCGGAATGAGAGTGTTCCAGTTCGGTTTCCTCTCTGACAGCGACAACCCTCACCAGCCGCACAACTACACCGACAACTGCATAGCCTACACCGGCACGCACGACAACAACACCCTGCTCGGCTACGTCTGGGAGCTGTCTGAAGAAACACGCAAGGGTATGCTTGAATACTGCGGCTATGAATCACCCGATTGGAACAACGGCTATCAGAGCATCATCCGCACGATATTCGCCTCCCACGCAGATACGGTAATTCTGCCGATTCAGGATCTGCTCGGCTACGGCTCAGATACAAGGCTCAACATTCCCGGCAAAGCTGACGGCAACTGGCAGTACCGCGTAACGGCTGACCAGATAAACTCAATTGACAAAAAACGTTGGCAAAAGCTCAACTACCTTTACAGAAGATAACAAAAAAGCAGACACCGCTCACTCGGGCGATGTCTGCTTTTTATATTATCGCAAAATACACAAAAATTCCGCCTCAAGCGGCGCTCTGATGGGTTAAACGGAGAATTTCATTTTATAGCCGCAAACAGCTTGAAAGCGGCAAAAAAAGAATATATAATCAATAACCGCAGTAAAGAATAATGAGGGGAAATAAAGATGAAAGAACTAAGGCCAAAGTTATTTTCGAGTATGAAGAAGTACTCAAAGCAGCAGCTTGTCAAAGACATAACCGCAGGTGTTATCGTTGCTATAATTGCACTGCCGCTGTCGATTGCGCTTGCGCTTGCATCGGGTGTAGGCCCTGAGCAGGGTCTTTACACAGCGATTGTTGCAGGCTTTGTAATCTCATTCCTCGGCGGCAGCCGTGTACAGATTGCAGGCCCTACCGCGGCATTCGCCTCAATCGTAGCAGGCATTGTAGCAAAAAACGGATTTTCGGGTCTGGTGCTTGCAACGGTCATCGCAGGCATTATGCTCATACTTATGGGCTTATTCAAGCTCGGCAGCCTTATCAAATTCATCCCCTATACAATAACAACGGGCTTTACAACCGGCATTGCAATCACTATTGTAATCGGTCAGCTCAAGGACTTTTTCGGTCTGACTTTCAAAAACTCACCTATCGAAACAATCGACAAGGTTAAAGAGGTTGTAAGCTGTTTTGCAACGTTCAACTGGCAGGCGCTTGTTATCGGCGCTGTTTCGCTGGCGATACTGATTGTCGTGCCTAAATTCCTCAAAAAAATTCCTGCATCAATCATCGCAATTATCGTGTGCGCCGCACTTGTAAAGATTTTCGATATGAACGTCAACACAATCGGCGACCTTTACACAATCTCATCCGCCGCACCCAAGCTCAGCATACCTGAGTTTTCGCTTGATACGGTCAAAGCAATAATCCCCGATGCGCTGACGATTGCAGTGCTTGCGGCCGTTGAGTCGCTCCTCTCCTGCGTTGTTGCCGACGGTATGATAGGCAGCCGCCACAACTCCAATATGGAGCTTATCGCACAGGGTGCAGGCAACATCTGCTCTGCACTTTTCGGCGGAATCCCTGCAACGGGCGCAATTGCAAGAACAGCGGCAAACATCAAAAACGGCGGCAGAACACCGATTGCAGGTATGGTTCACGCAGTTGTGCTGCTTGCAGTTCTTCTTGTGCTGATGCCCTATGCATCACTTATCCCGATGCCGACTATCGCCGCGATACTGTTCATCGTTGCATACAATATGAGTGAGTGGCGCGAGTTTGTTGCAATAGTCAAGCACAGCCCCAAGAGTGACACACTTGTGCTT
>JAFOBC010000224.1 GCA_017382015.1 Clostridia bacterium | reverse complement strand
GCCGTCAAGCTCTTCGCTCTTGCCGAATCTGCCCATAGGAGTTGCGGCAAGGATTTTGCCTGTGCGTGCTGTGGGTGAGCCGTCAGGATTCCAGAGAAGAGCGGCATTCTGCTTTGTTGAGAAGAAGCCGGGTGCGATTGCGTTAACTCTGATGCCGACTCTGCTGAAGTGAACTGCAAGCCACTGTGTGAAATTTGAGATAGCGGCTTTAGCACCTGAGTAAGCAGGAATCTTTGTGAGCGGTGTGTAAGCGTTCATGCTGCTGATGTTGATGATGTTACAGCCCTCTCTGCCTACCATCTGGCGCGCAAAAGCCTGCGACGGAATAAGTGTACCCAAAAAGTTGAGGTTAAATACAAAACCTACACCTGCGCTGTCAAGGTCGAAAAAGCTCTTCGTGTCAGCGTCAATGTCGCCAAGCTCAAAATACTCCTTATCTGTTGTTGCCTTGGGGTTGTTGCCGCCTGCGCCGTTGATGAGGATGTCGCATTTGCCCATCTCTTTTTCAACCAGGTCTGCAACCTCGTAACAGATTTCTTTGTTAAGCACGTCGCATCTGTATGCTTTGGCTTCGCCGCCCTCTTCGCGAATCTGTGCGGCAACCTCTTCTGCTGCAGCATCGTTGAGGTCAAGCAGGGCAACCTTTGCGCCTGCGCGTGCAAGTGTTTTGGAAAAAGCGCTGCAGAGCACACCGCCTGCGCCTGTTACAACGGCAACCTTGCCGCTGAGGTCTGTGTTAAGTACATTTTTTTGCATTTTTCTGTCTCCTTTTATCTAGCTGCCTTTTCGCAGGCCTCAAAAAGTCCGTTGATGTATGCGGCTCCGAGTGCACGGTCGTAAAGTCCGTAGCCGGGTTTGCCTGTTTCGCCCCATATCATTCTGCCGTGGTCGGGTCTTACATAGCCGTCAAAGCCTGTTTCGGCAAGTGCCTTTGTGATTTCGTACATATCAAGACTGCCGCAATCGGAAAGGTGACCGCTTTCTTCAAAGCTGCCGTCCTCCATAATGAGTATGTTTCTCATATGCATAAATGCGATTCTGTCTTTTTCGCTGTATTTTCTGACCATAGCCACAACGTCGTTTGTTGCCGCACAGCCGAGCGAGCCTGTGCAAAGGCAGAGGCTGTTTGCGGGGCTGTCAACAATAGCGAGCATACGGTCGAGGTTTTCTTCGTTTGTGATAATTCTGGGCAGACCGAAGATGGGGTAGGGCGGATCGTCGGGATGAATTGCCATTCTGACACCGCATTCCTCTGCAACGGGGACAACCTTCCTGAGGAATTTCTCAAGGTTTGCCCAGAGTCCGTCTTCGCCGATTTCACCGTATGCGGAGATAAGCTCTCTTACCTCGTCCTGAGTGTAGCTGGAATCCCAGCCGGGCAGGTGGATATCATCCTTGAGCGGATCGAGACCCTTCATCTGCTCCCAGTACATTACAAGGCTTGTTGAGCCGTCAGCCGCAACCTTGTCAAGCTGTGTGCGTGTCCAGTCGAATACGGGCATAAAGTTGTAGGTTACGCACTTTACACCGTACTTTGCACAGCGGCGGATATTTTCGCAGTAAACCTCAATCAGCTCGTCAACGTTACCTCTGCCGAGCTTGATGTTTTCGTGTACGGGGATTGACTCTACAACGTCGAAGATAAGGCCGTTATCTTCGCACTGCTTTGCCATTTTTGCAATTGATTCCTCAGGCCACACCTCACCGGGCTTAACATCGTAAACCGCGCTGACGATTGACTTCATATTGGGAATCTGACGGATATACTGAAGTGAAATCGGGTCGGATTCACCGTACCAACGGAATGAAAGCTTCATTTATTTTGCCTCCTTGTTGTCTGCCTTGGGCTTCTTTATCTTGTTGAGCTTCTTGTTGATGCTGAGAAGCTGTTCTTTGGTAAGGCTGACGTTAACCATTCCGAGCATACTTGAGGCTCTGAGAATTGAGAAACCGCCGAGCATCTGAAGAAGTTCGGGTGAGAACTTGAAGCCGGATATTGAGAATCCGCCGCCACCGCTCTTCTCTTTGGATTTTGAGTTTTTCTTCATCTGGCTCATTATTATTTTGCCGAATGAAAGAAGCACGAACTTGCCGCGGAATGTTTTAAGAACTTCGCTGATGGGCGTGTTGAGCGAAAGCTTTCCTTCGGGTTCTGTAACGTCAAACCAGTTGAGCACGGCGCCCTTTTCGCGCAGGAGGTAATCCTCGTTGAATTTGTCAACCTTGCGGATTACGCTCTCGTCCTTGCATTCGCCTGCAACTGCTGTGAGTGTTGTTTCGCCTGCGTTGGGTACATCAAAGTAGAAGAAGTGGTCAGCCGCTGTCTTTTTGCCGAGGCTTACGCCGTTTGCAAACAGCTCAACCTCAGACTGGTTGGAGTATACGGTAACCTTTGTTGTGTCCTCAACACGGTCAACGTATCTCTTGCCGCAAAGGTGAACAAAAGGTTCGTCCGACAGCCATGCTTTGTATGCGTAGAATGAATCTTTCTTGTACTTGCGGTCGAAAGTTACGAGACCCTTGTGGTTCTGTCCGTTTTCGCCGCCCTCGGCTCTTGCGTCTGCGCCGAAGTCAAACATATTCCAGACGTGTGTTGCCCAGATGTAGGGACGTGAGAAAAGCTGTTTGATAAGCTCTTCGTGGTAGAATGCCTGATACTCTTCGGAGTAGTCGCCCTGCTTGGGGTCGGAGTTGTGCCAGTTGAGTGCTTCACAACCGTATTCGCTCATACCGATCGGAATGTTGGGGTGCTGAGCGTGGAATTTATCAAACCACGGGCCGTTCATTGATGTATCGCCGCCATACCAGCCGAAATAGTGGTTGTAGGATACGAGATCCGGAATTTTAAGGTAAGATGCATCAATACCGCACATTGAAACAACAGCGATTGTTGTAAGGCGGGTCTTGTCCATCTTGTGAACAAGGTCATTGAGAATCTTGTGGTTTTCAATAAGGTCGGGGTCTTCTGAGCCGCCCATTGTTATTTCATTTGAAAGTCCCCAGAAGAAGATTGATGCGTGGTTGTAGTTCTGCGCAACAAGCTCAGTCATCTGTGAGATTGTGTTCTTTCTGCCGTCGGGC
>JAFOBC010000223.1 GCA_017382015.1 Clostridia bacterium | reverse complement strand
TTTCAATGCCGGGTGCAAGACCGTCTATCACAGCACCGATATATTCACCGTGGCTTTCACCGAAAAGCGTTACAGCTACGCTGTTACCAAATGTGTTTTTCATACGTTTTAACCTCCCAGGCAGTCTCTTGCCAGTTCAATCAATTCCGTTAACGTCATAGTTTCCTGTTCGCCATGACCTATTAAGAATACTCTGGTTACGCTTACAGTGTCTCCGTCAGCTTTTTTGTCGTGAAGTATGGCTTTGGCAATCTTTTCCCAGTCACATTTGAAGTGCTGATACAAGTTAACTTTTTTCAATACCTCACAGAGGGTAGGTCTGATTTTCGAGCTGCACATAGGAATCATTCCGAGAGCAACGCACTCGCCGTGGTAAAGGTCTGTCGTTTCTTGGGTGCTTTCGATGGCGTGACCTATCGTATGTCCGAAGTTTAAGATTTTACGCAGTCCGTTTTCTTTTTCATCGTGCTCTACAATCATTTTTTTTATGTTCAGCGAGCGTATGATGATTGTTTCGAGGTTTTCTTCGATGTCTTGCTTTTCGATTATTGCAAACAGCTCTCTGTCGGCAACAAGAGCTATTTTTATCGCTTCGGCAAGACCGTTTGAAATCTGCCTTTGAGGGAGCGTTTTTAGAACGTCGGGGTCGATAAGAACTTTTTGGGGTTGATAAAAAGCGCCTACAATGTTTTTTACACCGCCAAAATTGATTGCTGTTTTGCCCCCGATTGATGAGTCAATCTGAGAGAGGAGCGTTGTGGGGATATTGTAGAAATCAATGCCTCGCATATAGGCAGATGCGGCAAAACCCGAAAGGTCGCCGACTACGCCGCCGCCGACTGCAACTACACAGTCTTTGCGTGAAAAGCCGTGGTCGAGCATTGTCTGCAGCAGTTTGCCGAATGTTTCAAGGCTCTTGGAAGCTTCGCCTTGTTCAATCGTGTATATCACGCTCTCTTTGCACTGCTGTGCAATAGTCCGGCTGTAAACGGTAGGTACGCCCGTGTCTGTTACAATAAGCACGCGTCTGTTTAAATTTAAATGTTCGTTTGCTTTTGCAAGCAAGCCACGCTCTACGACAATATCGTAGCTGTCCGGCCCTAAATTCATATGAATCGTCATAATATTTATCCTCAGATTTCAGCGTGGGGAGCGAATGTTCCCGCAACTTTTAGTTTGTCACATACTTTGTTGAGCTCTGCTATCATTTTGGCTCCGTTGTCGGTTACTACCGTGCCGTCAATCTCAACGTAGAAATAATATTGCCATGAGTGCTTCTTGAGCGGTCTGCTCCTGAGTGCAGTCATATTATAGCCGTATTTTCCTATAATGCTGATGGCGTTCGCAAGTGAACCTGCCTCGTTTTTTACAGTGAACATCAACACAGAGTTGGACAGAGTAAGTGAGTTGACCTGAGCCTTAGAGAGCACGGCAAAGCGTGTTGTGTTTTCTCCGCTCTTGTTGATGTTTGATTCAATAACTTTAAGCCCGTATATTTCGGCCGTTTCCGCGCTTGCAATAGCTCCGAGCGATTTATCGTTGGCGTCTGCAACTGTTTTGGCGGCAATCGCCGTGTTGCTTGCTTCTTCGGTATCAAAGCCTTTGCTTGCAATATAGTCGTGGCACTGGGCGAGTGCTTGCTGATGGCTTGTTACTTTTTTTATGCTCTCAGTAGTCGCACCGCTTACACCCAGAAGATTCTGGTGGATTTCAAGCTCATATATTCCGTTGATAAACAGTGTGCCGGAAAAAATCAGGTCGATGGTTTGTCCTACTTCTCCTGCATAGCTGTTTTCAATCGGGAGCACGGCTAAGTCGCATTCTCCGTTGACCACAGAATTATAGGCGGCCTTGAAATCACGGAAAGAAATCCTGTTGCTCTTGGGGAATATTCTGCCTGCCGCAATGTGGGCAAATGCGCCTTCGACACCGCTGTAAGCAACCTTGAGTCCGTTCTGCATTCTGTACTGATATGCGCGTGAAACACACATCAGATGCCTGAGATAATCTATATAGTATTCTTTCAGCACCTCATCTTCAATTAGTGCGGCATTTTGTTCAATTACCGCATCTTCTCTTTTTTGGTCGAGTATAGGCAGACCGAATTCTTTCTTGTATTCGTATACCGTTTCAGCGGCTCTCATTCGTTTTACAAACAGCTTAGCCATCTGCGAATCTATGTCGTTTATGATTTTTCTTGCTTCCTCTAATTTGTTGGACATATATCAGGATTCCTTTCAAAGCGTTTCTGCAAGATCAAGTATCAGTCGTTC
>JAFOBC010000222.1 GCA_017382015.1 Clostridia bacterium | reverse complement strand
GAAGGCACACCCCGATGTCTTCAATATGCTTCTGCAGATTCTTGATGACGGTATTCTCACCGATTCGCAGGGCAGAAAGGTCGATTTCAAAAACTGCATTATAATTATGACCTCCAATATCGGTGCAAAGCAGATTTCGGGCAGCGGCTCGGGTGCTCTTGGCTTCGGCAGTGAAAAGGGTAGTTCTATGAGCGATGAGAGAATCAGGGATGCCGTTATGTCAGAGCTCAAGAATGCGTTCCGCCCTGAGTTTCTCAACCGTGTGGATGATATTATCGTTTTCCGCAAGCTTCAGAAAGAGGATATTGCACAAATCGCAAAGCGAATGCTTAAAAATCTCGCTGAGCGTGTTGCAACTCTTGAAATTAAAATAGAGTTTGACGAAGAGGCTGTCAGCAAAATAGCGGATGCAGGTTTTGACCCGGTTTACGGTGCAAGACCTCTGCGCAGAGCAATTCAGTCCAGGATTGAAGATAAGCTCTCTGAGGAGATACTTGAAGGCAAAATCAACGCAGGCGACAGTTGTGTGTGCAGGGTTGCTGATAACGGGTTTGCTTTTGAAAAAGTCACATCGTAAATGAAATAACCCCCCGGCAGACATCAATCTGTCGGGGGGATTATATTGGCTTTTATTCTTCGGTTGCTTTTTTACTGAGATCAAGGAGATTTTGGCTTGTAAAGCTGTACACCTTGTCACAGAAGTGGCAGGTTACTTCTGTCTTGGGATCGTTTGCCATATCCTCAAGCTCTGATTTTCCTGTGCTTATAAGTGCCGCTTCAACTCTTTCTCTTGAGCAGTTGCAACGGTATTCGGGTGCGCTTTCGTCGAGTATATCAAGCTCAAACTCGGGCAATGCTCGTTTGCAGATTTCCTCAAGCGTCATACCTGCGGAGAGCATCTGAGTGAATGAGGGAAGCCCCTGCAGACCGCGTTCAACTGCGTCAATTGTTTCTTCGCTTGTGAAGGGGAGAAGCTGAATCAGAAATCCGCCTGCGGCTTTGATTGAAAGGTCGGGATTGACTAGCACTCCGAGTGCGCATACCGTAGGGGTCTGCTCGCTTACTGCATAGTAGCTTGTGATGTCTTCTGCAATTTCGCCCGATACGAGCGGAATCTGTGCAATGTAAGGCTCTTTGAGGCCGAGGTCTTTCATAACCGTGAGCGAGCCGTCGCCGATTGCACCGGAAACATCAAGCTTTCCCTTGCTGTTGAGCGGAATTTCAACAACGGGGTTTGCAACGTAGCCTCTGCAGTTACCGCTGCTGTCTGAAACTGCAATGATTGAGCCGGCAGGGCCGTCGCCGTTTATTCTGAGTGTAAGTGTGTCATCCTTGCCTTTGAGCATATCGCCCATCATTGATGCGGCGGCAAGCAGTCTGCCAAGTGCTGCAGACGTTACGGCAGAGGTTTGGTGAATCTGTTGTGCTCTTTCGGCAATGTCCGTTGCGTCAACGGCAATTGCAACAACCTCGCCTGTTGTAGAGATTGTTCGTATAATTCTACCCATTTATTTTTTCCTCGCAATTACAAATAGTCTTTCGGATGTTTCTTTCGGTTCTTCTCGGCTGAGTTCGTCATATACTGTAACCGTTTCAAATCCTGCTTTGTACAGCATTTCTTTAATCAGCGGCAGGGGATATGCACGCTCGCAAAAGCTCTCCTGCATACGCTCATATACTCCGTCCTCAAGTTGCTCGAATATATCAAGGTCAATCTGTACCGTGTCGGTTTCTTTGTCAAGTGAATTCTGCCATACACAGTATACGTCATCAGTATCGTATACAAAGGTGTTGTCGGCAAGTACCTCACGGTGTTTGTATACGGTGTTTATGTCAAATATAAATATACCGCCGGGCTCTGTAAAGAGGGAGACCTTGTCAAAGGTTTTCTGTACATCTGCAGGGTCTGTGAGATGGTTGATGCTGTCGAGCGTGCAGATTGCGGCGTTTATTGTGCCGTAGAGGTCGAGCTGTTGCATCTGCTGGCAGAGAAACAGAATGTTTTTTTCGCTTTCATATGCGTTGTTCATCGCAACGCTGAGCATATCTGCGCTTGAATCAACACCTATAACCTCGAAGCCCTTGTCGGCCATCTCAATACTGAGTGTGCCCGTGCCGCAGGCGAGGTCAAGCAAAATGCCGCCCTTTATACCGTTGTCGGCAAGCAGGTCGGCAATATAGTCTGCGCGTGCGGCGTAATTAACGTTTTCGGTCAGCGTGTCGTAAACTGAGGAGAAAAAGCTGTATCCGCTCATATTATTCCTCGTTTTTCTTTGCAAGGCGGTCGAATACCTCTTCGTAGCCGTTGCAGCCGTATATGAGCGAGCGGTTGACACGGCTGATTGTTGCTGTGCTTGCGCCCGTGTCCTTTACAATTTCGCTGTATACTCTCTTGTCGCGAAGCATCTTTGCCACAACAAGGCGCTGCGACATTGACTTGAGCTCAGTCATCGTGCAAAGGTCTTCAAAAAATGCATAACCCTCGTCAAGTGAGCGAAGCTCAAGAATTGCTTCGATAAGGAATTTTATATTGTCGTTGTCTCTGATATGCTGGGGCATAAAATAATACCTCCTAAGGAAGATGGGAACATTTTAACACATTAAACTTCAAAAGTAAAGAGCAAAATTACACTTTATATACATTGAGCGTTCATTCTTGAATAAATTCTAAACTGTGGTATAATATAGAAAATTTCTATGTGAGGTTTTGTCTATGAAAAACAGTATTAAATCTTTGTTTGCGCTTTTTGTTGCGTTGAGTATTGTAATCTCTTGCGTGTGCGCTTCAGTTGCCGCTCTGCCCGAAAGTGATGACTATGAGCCCGGTTCTGCGACTGTCGAAGAATCAGAAAGCACAACAGAAGAACCGAGCACAGAAGAACCGAGTACAGAAGAACCGAGTACGGAAGAAAAACCTGAAGAAGATGATGAGCTGTCAACGCCTGAGAGTGAAGATGACGTTGTCGGTATCATATACCTTTGCTCAAGGTGGAGCAGTATAACAACTACAGGACATCTCTGGGTATATATCCACAACACTTCGGATTCTCCGATAACCGTAGGCTTGCTTGAGGTTGCACCGGGTGAGGGCGTTTCTCTTGCAACGTTTGGTTTTACCCGTTCAGACGGATTCGGAATTTATTACAATATGGAAACCTACCGCAACGATAAGTATTGCGACGAAAGCTGTATTTCTCTTAGTGACAACCTGACAAGAGGTGAGCTTGAAAAAATAACGTCAAAGCTTCTCATCTCAAACCAGTGGAATCCCATAATCAACTGCGTGTTTTTTGCCTGTTCAATCTGGAATATTGCAGGTGACAGGTATATTATGCCCTGCACCTATCCTCCGGTTACAAGGCTTTTCATAAAGATGGCGGGGGGCGAGGAAGTTTGTCAGATGAATTATCAGCCGCCCGAAAATACGTTCAAACAGCGCGGCTTCGGCAAAAATTCATATCTCGATTCGCTGAGTCAGAAATCGCTTGACGCATAATGATTTTAAGAGGGCAAGCGTAAAGGGAGCAAAGGCGGTTTTGTAACTTGCCTTGGTCGAGTAATGTGGCATACTGTAAATGAATAGTTAATAGGAGGAAATGATATGAAAAAATTAGTCGTATTGCTTGTTGCTTTGGTTGTTGCGCTGTCTGTTGCTCTTGCCGTTGTGTTGGCGAAGGATTCTTCAGGCGGTAACGGTGCAGTAATTGATACGGAAATTCAAAGTAAAATCGACAGCGGAATCGGAAAGCTTGAAGCTGAAAAACGCGACGCCTGGCGTGAAGCGTACATAAGCTTTGTTGAAAACTATTACGGCGAATACAGTGATTTCAACGAAGAGAGAATATTCCTCGGATATGTTGACAGCGATGATATTCCTGAACTCTTTATTTCTCAGGGCGGTTCACACGCTTGCGCTGTCGAGGTCTATACTTTCGATAACAATATCGTGACAGAGCTTTGTGTTACGGGTTCGTTCGGCAGTGTCAGATACCTTGAGCGTCAGGGTTTTGTTTGCGGCGACTATACGGGAATGGGTGTATCCACTTGTTGGATTTACAGCGTTGAAGACGGATACGTAAAAGAGCTTTACAACACCTTTTCTAACGAAGGATGGGTAGGGGATGAATCTGCCCCTGAAATACGCATAAACGGCATTGACGTTACGGGTGAGGAGTTGGATGAATTTCTTGATCCGTATTTCGGAGAAAAGAGTGTCTTGTTGTTTGACGATGAAATAAACGTCGGCTACGGAAGAGAAAACGACGAGTATAAAGACTACATAAACAGTTTCGGGAAATAACAGTTGGCGGAGTTGCTTTGAAATAAGGCAGCTCCGCGCTGTTTTTGGCTGTATTTTAGCGTTGCTGTTCTTGACATTGGCCAATATTTAGAATATAATATATTCTAATCGCATAAATTAGTATTGATAAACGAAAGGATTGATAGAAGAAATGGCACAGGAATTTACCAGAGAGGGTTACGAAAAACTCGCGCAGGAATTAGAGTTTCTCAAAACCGAAGGCAGACACAAGGCTGCAGAAGATATCAAAGAGGCACGTTCGCACGGTGACCTTTCAGAAAACGCAGAATACGAAGAGGCGATGAACGACCAAGGTCGTCTCGAAGCAAGAATCGTTGAACTTGAAGCAATCCTTAAGGATGCTGTCATCATCAGCGACGCAGGTGCAAGCACAGTTCACGTCGGCTCTGTTGTTACACTCAAGGATGTTGAGTACGGTGACGTAGAAGATTACCTCATCCTTGGTGAAAACGAGTTTACAAATGAGGAGAATTATATCTCCGCTGAATCTCCTGCAGGCAAGGCTCTCATCGGCAGCGCACCCGGCGATGTTGTTAAGTATGAGGCACCCTGCGGTATCGTTATGTACGAAGTTATCAAGATTGTAAAGTAATCACTTTTGAGAGGAATATCAAAATGGCAGAAGAAAATATAAACGTAACTCCTGTCGAAGAGGTCGAAGAGGTAAGCACCAACGAACAGCGTGCTATCCGCCTTGAAAAGCTTGAGGCACTCCAGCAGGCAGGCAAAGATCCGTTTGAAATCACACTTGCAGAGCAGACTATTACCGCTGCTGAAATCAATGACAGATTTGAGGAGCTTGAAAATTCCGAGGTTACAATCTGCGGCCGTATCATGACATGGCGTGATATGGGCAAGGCAAACTTTATCGATATCCGCGATCGCTCCGACCGCATGCAGATTTATGTCAGAATCAACGACATCGGTGAGGAGAATTTTGCAGAGTTCAAGAAGTGGGATATCGGCGATATCGTTGAGGTTAAGGGTTTTGTTTTCCGCACACGCCGCGGCGAAATCTCTGTTCACGCTCAGCAGATTCGTCTTATCTCCAAGTCACTTCTTCCTCTTGCAGAGAAGTATCACGGCCTGACCGATACAGACACACGCTACCGTCAGCGTTATCTCGATCTCATTATGAACCCCGAGGTTAAGGATACTTTCTATAAGCGCTCAGCTATTTTGCGTGCAATTAGAAAATATCTTGACGGCGAGAATTTCATCGAGGTCGAAACTCCCATCCTTGTCAGCAATGCAGGCGGCGCTGCTGCAAGACCCTTTATGACTCACCATAACGCACTCGATGAGGATTTCAAGCTCCGTATTTCACTCGAGCTTTACCTCAAGCGCCTTATCGTCGGCGGTATGGAGCGCGTTTACGAAATCGGCAGAGTTTTCCGTAACGAGGGCTGCGACACAAGACACAACCCTGAATTCACTCTTATGGAGCTCTACCAGGCTTATACAGATTATAACGGTATGATGGATCTTACAGAGAATCTCTACCGCTTCGTTGCTCAGGAAGTTCTCGGCACAACAAAGGTTGTTTACAACGGTGTTGAGATGGATCTCGGCAAACCTTTCGAGCGTATCACAATGGTTGATGCTGTTAAGAAGTACGCAGGCGTTGACTGGAACGAGGTCGAAACCCTCGAGCAGGCACGCGAGCTTGCAGACAAGCACCACGTTGAGTATGAGAAGCGCCACGGCAAGGGCGATATCCTCGCTCTCTTCTTTGAGGAGTATGCTGAGGAGCACCTTATTCAGCCTACATTCGTTATGGATCATCCGATTGAGATTTCTCCGCTCACAAAGAAAAAGCCGGGCAACCCCGACTATGTTGAGCGTTTCGAGTTCTTTATGAACGGTTGGGAGATGGCGAATGCTTACTCCGAGCTTAATGACCCGATCGACCAGCGCGAGCGCTTCAAGGCTCAGGAGGCTCTCCTCGCACAGGGCGACGACGAGGCTAACACAACTGATGAGGATTTCCTCACAGCTCTCGAGTACGGTATGCCCCCCACGGGCGGCATCGGCTTCGGTATCGACAGAATGTGTATGCTCCTTACCGATTCCTCAGCTATCCGCGACGTCCTCCTCTTCCCAACAATGAAGTCACTTGACAAATAAAAGTGTCAATAACCCCTATTTTACAAGGGCACTGAAAAACCACAGTTTTTTTGAAAAGCTGTGGTTTTTTGTGTATAAATATTCGGATGAAACATAAAATATTTAATTTTTTATATTTTGTAATATAAAAAAGCAAAAGGTAACGGATATTACACCGTTACCAGATTGCTTAATGCCACTATTCTTTTAACATTTACTGTAAAAGCTGTTAAATATGCTTGCAGTCGCATAGCAACTAAACCCGTGGAATCTGCTCTGCTCAGTCCATGGGTTGTTTTCATTTCACCATTCTTTTCTTCTATCCTGTGCCGTATTTTTAATTTGTTGTTGAAAACTTCCGTTTCTTCAAAATCCAAGCGTTTTTTATTCTTTTCGCTTACCTGTGTTATTGAATAAGTCTTTCCTTTAGATTTTCCAACTCGGCATTTTTCTTCAAAGGGACACTTTCGACATTTAACTTTACTGAAGTAATAATTTAAATATGTATTTCCGTTTTCAGATTTTCTCTTTTCTGCTCTGGTCGCCAATTCTCCGGCAGGGCATTGCAACAGACCGGCATCTTTGTTAAACCAAAATCCCGGTTCTAATTCGCTCTTGGCTGATGCCGACACAGCAGCATTGGTTTTTGCATAAAGTGTGACATTGCGTTCTTCGCAATTCAATAGATTATCGTCACTTACATAAGCCATATCACCTATGACCTCGTCAACTTCAACTCCATTTGAGATTGTTTTATCTATTAATTCCGTTAACTGATTTCCGTCGGGTTGTGCTCCATCCGTTACTTTAACTGCTGTGATTATTCTTT
>JAFOBC010000221.1 GCA_017382015.1 Clostridia bacterium | reverse complement strand
CTGTGCTCCCATCATAGCAGTAGCTACAACTGCCGGCACAGCTGCAGAGGTTACAATCAACTACGTTATCACAGACGTTGAGAAAAAACGCAAGTTTGTTTGCGTTGACGTTCACGATATCCCCGTAGTTGCTATTGTAGACCCCGATATGATGTCTTCAATGCCCGCAGGTCTTACAGCCGCTACTGGTATGGATGCTCTTACACACGCTATCGAAGGTTACATCACAAAGGGTGCTTGGGAGCTTTCCGATATGTTCCACATTAAGGCTATTGAAGTAATAGCAAGAAGCCTTCGCGGTGCTGTCAAAAACGAAAAAGATGGCCGCGACGGTATGGCTCTTGGTCAGTATATCGCAGGTATGGGCTTCTCTAATGTTGGTCTCGGTGTTGACCACTCAATGGCTCATACACTTTCAGCATACTATGATATGCCTCACGGTAAAGCCTGTGCAACTCTCCTTCCTGCTGTTATGGCTTTCAACGCACCTGCAACAGGTGAAAAATACCGCGACATCGCTAAGGCAATGGGTGTTGACGGTGTAGATGCAATGAGCCTTGAAGACGCAAGAAATGCTGCTGTAGAAGCAGTACGTAAACTTGCCGAGGATGTTGGCATTGTAACAAGCCTTAAAGGTGTTGTAAAAGAAGAAGATGTCAAAGCTCTCGCAGCAGACGCTTTTGCAGACGCTTGCCGCCCCGGCAACCCACGCGACATTTCTGTAGAAGAAATCGAAGCTCTGTACAGAAGCCTTATGTAATCTAAATAAGTTCAGCCCACCGTTCATGCGGTGGGCTGTTTTTTATGTCTTTTTATTAAATTTGTTTCCGCACTTAGGACACGTTATCGCTATCTTACCTTTTCCGATCGGTACCCGGAGCACTGAATTACACTTTTTACATTTAAAATATTTATGAGTTTTTCTATCGCGTATTTTATTACGTTGAAGCTTAATAAACGCCTTTATTGGTTCTGCTGCTTTTAAAAACTTTTCCCGCTCAGATATTCTGGCAGTAATGTTTTTAGATAACGCTCTTATTATCGAAAGCACTAATGGCACTAATGCAGGAAAATAGAAAAACCATAGTTTATCAAATCTTGAAATTATCATCAAAATAAATGAAATTGCAAGCAGGCAATAAGATATTTCATCTATACCGTATCTACCCTGCATAAATCTGTTTAGTTTCAGCACGGCGGCAGATAGCTTTTGTTTGAAATTCATATTCTCAGCATCCTTTTAAAGTATATTTATATTATAGCACTTATTTAAAGAATCTCAATACCGATTTTGTACATAAAAATGCAACAATTATGTATTTATGTCCTTAGGCTGCATATGTATAAGTTGAGGTGATAATTATGATAAAATTCAAACCGTATATAATTTTCGTATTAGTTGCACTTGGTGTCGGCGGACTTTCAGCGTTGATTACAAAGAATAATATGAATATCTACAGCACAATTATAACTCCCCCGCTTTCGCCGCCCGGCTTTCTTTTTCCTATTGTCTGGACAATTCTGTATTTGCTGATGGGTGTTAGTGCAGCATTAGTATATACAGCGGAGAAAAAATGGAACGCATCTCTGACTGTATGGTGCATACAGTTAGGATTCAATTTTTTCTGGAGCATTTTATTTTTTTATTTTAAAGCTTTTCTTATCTCATTCATCTGGTTGATTGGTTTGCTGGCGCTTATTGTTACAATGATAATAATGTTTAACAAATACCGAAAGTCTGCATCATATCTTCAAACTCCTTATTTATTATGGGTTGTTTTTGCAGGATATTTAAATTTCAGCATATATCTGCTCAATTAACGTATTCTTGAACAGGCAGCTGATTTATGATATAATCAGTGAAATCACAAATTCGGCTGTAATTATTGATACTGAGAGGAATTTTATAATGTATGAACTTATTCAGGTAACAGAAAACTGTTATTATATTGAATCACCTGCAAAAATAGGAATTGTAAAATTAAATGAAAATGACGTAATACTTATAGACAGCGGCAATGATAAAGACGCCGCAAAAAAAGTAAAAAAGATATTGGAAATTAATAATTGGTGTCTAAAGTCAATCTTCAACACACATTCTAACGCTGATCATATCGGAGGAAACAAATACCTTCAAACTCAGACAAATTGCAAAATTTATGCACCCGGTATTGAGAATGATTTCACCAGACACACCATTCTCGAGCCCGCCTTTCTTTACGGCGGATATCCTCCAAAAGAGCTGATGCATAAATTTCTGTTCGCGCAAGAAAGCGATAGCGAATATTTGACCGACAATGTTTTGCCTGACGGATTTGAGATTATTCCCTTGCCCGGTCATTTTTTCGATATGGTCGGTTTCCGTACACCTGATAACGTTGTATTTCTTGCTGACTGCTTATCAAACAAAAACACATTGGACAAATATAAAATCAGCTTTATTTATGATGTAGAATCCTACTTAGCAACGCTTGAAAATCTAAAAAGTATGACAGCAACTTTATTTATACCTGCTCACGCGCAACCAAGCAAAGATATATGCGAGCTGGCTGACTGCAACATAAAGACAGTTAACGAAATTGCTGACAAGATTGTTGGGATTTGTACTGAACCAATCTGCTTTGAAAACATACTGAAAGCACTGTTTGACGAATATGAACTCACTCTTACTTTTGAACAGTATGCCCTTGCAGGAAGCACGGTTAAATCATACCTGACATATCTGAAAAATAAAAACAGAATTAAATCCGTATTCAATGACAATATGCTGCTATGGTGTAAGATATAAAAAACAGCAACTTAATATAACGCACATACCCGATAAGAAAGTATTTCTTTCTCGAGTAAAATTCCCCGTATCTTTGACAAAAGCCTAGCAAAGCGACAGGCTTGCTACTTTTTGGCTTCGATACAAGAAATTTTATTCTCTTACGAAACTGCAAAGCACTTTAAAGTGAAATTTATAAGATACAAGAAAAGGAAAATCCCACAGATAATGCTGGCGCATATCTGTGGGATTTGACGCATTATTGTGCTTAAAATTCACATTTTAAAGAAATACTGCCTT
>JAFOBC010000220.1 GCA_017382015.1 Clostridia bacterium | reverse complement strand
TAGAGAGAATCGTTTTCTCTTCTGATTCTGCCGAGCGCCCTGTACCACCCGATAAGCTCTGTGTTTTCATTGCCCCAGGGATAACATCCGCGGTTAAACGGGTCTTTATATCCTGTAAGACCTGCTTCATCGCCATAATAGATGCTGGGTATACCCGGTAGTGTGAATTGGATTGCTGCCGCTGTTTTGAGCATCTGAACGCCTATTTCGTATTGGCTGTCGGTCAGCGTGCGGCTTGCCTGCCATTGTCTGTCGCGTCCTTCACAGCTTTCGGCAACCATCGCCGTTATTGCGCGCATTGTGTCGTGTGTGCCAATGTGGTTCATAAGCACTGGTATACACTGCGGCGGATAGTTTTCGAGAATTGTTAGTATTTTGTCCATAAATCCGTTTGCGATGCCTGTGCGCATAAAGTACATTACAGCATCTGCAAATGGATAATTCATAACCGAATCAAGCTGACCGCCGAGGAGGTATCTTCTCCTTTGATGGTAGGCAAGCCTGTTGGTTGCGTCCTCCCACACTTCACCTATGATGAGCGCGTCCGGCTTTTCGCTTTTTACACAGATGTTGAGTTTGTCCAGGAACTCGTCCGGCAATTCATCAGCAACGTCGAGTCTCCAACCGGAAACACCGAGTCTGAGCCACTTGCGTATAACACCCTCATCGCCGAATATAAAGTCGCAGTAGCTTTCGCTTTTTTCGTTGACGTTGGGGAGTGTGTCGAAATCCCACCAGCTTTCATAGTCGTCATTCCACCTGCGGAAAGAATACCACGAATAGTAGGGTGAGTGTTGCGAATTGTAAGCGCCGAGGGACGGATATCTGTTCTTTTTGTTGAAGTATATGCTGTCATCGCCCGTGTGGTTAAAAACACCGTCGAGGATGATGTCGATTTCTCTTTCTTTTGCTTTGGCGCAAAGCGATTTGAAATCGTCTTCACTGCCGAGCAGGGGGTCGATTTTCATATAGTCCGCTGTGTTGTAGCGATGGTTTGAATGTGCCTCAAAAATCGGGTTGAGATAAATGCAGGTAACTCCGAGCGAAGCGATATAATCGAGCTTTTCTTCGATTCCTCTGAGGTTTCCGCAGAAATAATCGTTGTTGAGTACCTTACCGTTAGCATTGGGTTTCCATTCGGGCTGTGCACCCCAGTCTTCACGCAGTATTCTGTCATCGGGTATGCCGTTGAGCGGAATATCCGCGCGATTGAATCTGTCGGGAAAAATCTGATATATCACGCCGCCTTTATATCTGTCGGGTGTTGTGAAATCTTTTGAGTATACGGTCAGCTGCCAATCATCGCCGCTGCCGCTGAATTTGCCTATACCGTTGGCCGTGTGGTAAATCTGTCCTTTGCCGAACGGAAAGTCATATTCGAAATGGTACCAGTAAAGTCCTGCTGTTTCAGGGGTGAAATATACCTTCCACCACTCTTCATGGTTGCCTTGCATACAGTCCCACTCAAAAGCTATTCTGTTTTCGCTTTCGCCGTCGCGGTGCCATACAAGGCGCACGCCGCTGCACTGCATATCGCGCGGCAGAATTACACGCAAACAAACGGTGCAGCCCTCGCGGATTGCACCGAAAATGTTTTTATGAAATTCAAGCCTTGAGTTGTAGGGGATATAGTGCATATATAACTCCTTAAATCAGGAAAGCCTTTGCAAGTGCAAAATAGATTACAAGTGTTACGATATCTACAAGTGTCGCAATCATCGGGCCTGCCATAAGTGCAGGGTCGATTTTTACAAGCTTTGCCAGTATCGGCAGTGAGCAACCGATGAGCTTAGCAACAACAATGGCGATGAACATTGCAAGCGAAACGACCAGATATACCAAAAGTGTGCCTTCGCTGAAAAAGTACATTCGCACGATATTGGCAAGCGCAAGCGCAAAACCGCATATTGCGGCAACGCGAAGCTCTTTGAGGACAATCTTGAAGTAGTCTTTGATTTCTATTTCGCCAACGGCAAGACCGCGTATGATAAGCGTTGAAGCCTGGCTGCCTGCGTTACCGCCCGTACCCATAAGCATAGGCATAGATGCTGTTAGTGCAACAAAGCCTGAGAGAAGCATTTCATATCCCTCAATAATCATACCGGTAAATGTGCCGGAAATCATAAGAATAAGCAACCAGAGAATTCTGTTTTTTGCAAGTTTGAACACGCCTGTCTTGAGGTATTCATCGTCAGACGGGGTCATGGCGGCCATCTTTTCAAAGTCTTCTGTGACCTCTTCTTCGATAACGTCAACAACGTCGTCGATTGTGATGATGCCTACAAGTCTGTCCTCGTTGTCAGTAACAGGCACGCTCAGCAGGTCGTATTTTCTTACGATGTCTGCAACGTATTCCTGGTCATCAAGTGTTTTAACGCTGATGAGTGAAGCGTCTTCCTCCATAATGTCGGAGAGGAGGGTGCTGTCGTCGTTAAAAATAAGCTCGCTGAGTCCGATTGTGCCGACGAAGTGACGCGCTTTATCGATACAGTAACAGGTGTAGATTGTTTCTTTGTCGATACCTGTTTTGCGTATGCTTTCAATTGCCTGCGCAACGGTAATATTGTCATGCAGCTGAACCATTTCGATGGTCATAATACTGCCTGCGCTGTTTTCAGGGTAACGCAGGAAACGGTTGATAAGCTGCCTGGTTTCTTTGTCTGCAATTTTGAGAACACGCGTTACAACGTTTGCAGGCACTTCTTCCAGAAAGTCGACGGTATCGTCAAGGAAAAGCTCGTCTACAAGTTCACTCAGCTCACGGTCAGTAATTGAGTTAACGATGTTTACCTGGTCGTCAGGCTCAAGGTATGCAAACACCTCGGCTGAGATATCTTTTGGCAGTATGCGGAACACAAGCAGCTGCTGCTTAGGCTCAAGGCTGCCGAAGAATTCAGCTATATCAACTTCATTCATTTCGCTCAGTTCGGATTTCAATGTGCCGAACTTACCTGCGTTAAGCAGCTCGTTTAGCTGGTCAAAAATCATTTCATCCATAAAAAATACCCTTTCTGCACGATTGTTCTGCGCAGAAAGGGTAGTGCGAAACGGATTGGCTTCTCAATCACACAGAAGGTGTGCGGAGGCCAATCGCCGCTGAGCTTTGAGCGCAGTACGTGTGCTGTTTTGTTTTAAAAGTCGGGCAACATAAAGGTATGCTGTCTCTACTGTCCAAAACAGTTTGCCTCCTTTGAGAAGAATTTAAAGCTTTTGCTTTAGCTATTTAATTTTAGACTTATTATAACCCTTTGTCAAGAATTTATTTACTTTTTTTTGCTGTTGTTTTCTTGGCAGCCTTCTTTTCGGCGGGTTTTTCAGCCTTTGTCTTAGCAGGGGCTTTCTTGGGCATTGCGGCAGGAGCTACTGCAGGCTGAGTGTGCCAGATGTTGGCGGCATACTCATTGATAGCTCTGTCAGCGGCAAATCTGCCTGCGCCGGAGATGTTCATAAGTGACATTCTGTTCCATGTTGTACGGTCGTTCCAGAGCTGCTCAATCTTCTGCTGTGCCTGACGGTAGTCAGCAAAATCTGCAAGCACCATATAGGGGTCGTGGTAGATGATGGAAGCACTTACGTCGGGGAACATTTTGCCGTTGATACCCTTATTGATGAAGTCAACAACCTTGTGGATTTCAGAGTTGTTTTCATAGTAGGTGTGAGGATTGTAGCAGTTTTTGAGTGCATCTACCTCAGGGGTCTTCATACCGAAGATTACGATGTTGTCTTCACCGACAGCCTCGTGGATTTCGATATTGGCACCATCCATTGTACCGAGTGTGATTGCGCCGTTGAGCATAAGCTTCATGTTGCCTGTGCCGCTGGCCTCTGTGCCTGCAAGTGAAATCTGCTCGCTGATATCTGCAGCGGGCATAAGTGCCTCAGCCATTGTTACGTTGTAGTCTTCAACGAATACAACCTTGAGTCTGCCTCTTACATCGGGATCGTTATCGATAAGCTTGCCGAGCTCGCAGATAAAGTTGATGATTCTTTTTGCAACTACGTAGCCGGGGGCTGCTTTTGCGGCAAAGATATATGTGTGCGGTGTAAATTCACCGTCGGGGTTTTCTTTGATGGCGAGGTACTTGGAAACGATGTGAAGTGCGTTAAGATGCTGGCGCTTGTACTCGTGAAGGCGCTTGACCTGCACGTCGAATATAGAATCGGGGTTGATTGTTACGCCCTGCTTCTGCTTGATAAGCTTTGCAAAACGCTCCTTGTTGGCTCTCTTGATTTTTTCAAGCGATTTGAGAACCTCTTCATCGTCTGCATAGTCGCGAAGCTTGATAAGCTCGTCAGCGTTATAGGTGAAGCCTTCGCCGATGAGAGAAGTGATGAACTTTGCAAGCTCGGGGTTTGACTGATTGAGCCAACGGCGGTGAGCGATACCGTTCGTGACGTTTGTGAATTTATCCGGTGTGTGGCGGTAGTAGTCATTGAACAATGTGTCCTTAAGAATCTGGCTGTGCAGTGCGGAAACGCCGTTAACGCAATGACCTGCAACAACGCAGAGGTTTGCCATGCGTACAGAGCCGTTTGAGATAACAGCAGTGCGCTCAACGTAGTCGGCATCCTGTGTGATTGACCAGGCGTAGCCTCTGTAGCGGTTGTCAATTTCTTTTGTAATCTGATAGATTCTGGGGAGCAGACGCTGGAAGAGGTCTTCGCTCCAGCATTCGAGAGCTTCCTTCATAACGGTGTGGTTGGTGTAAGCAACTGTGTTGCTTACAATTCTCCAAGCATCGTCCCATCCGTAGCCGCATTCGTCGAGGAATATTCTCATAAGCTCAGGTATTGCGAGCGTGGGATGAGTGTCGTTGATGTGGATTGCGTTCTTCTCTGCGAAGTTGTCAATTGTACCGTATGTGCGAAGATGACGTGCAACAATATCCTGAATAGATGCGGAAACGAGGAAATATTGCTGCTTAAGTCTGAGGCTCTTGCCCTCAGGGTGGTTATCAGAGGGGTAGAGCACCTTGCTGATAACTCCTGCCATAGCATCCTGCTCGATTGCCTTAAGATAGTTTCCGTCATTGAATTTCTCCATATCAAGTCCGGGAGCCTTAGCAGACCACAGACGCAGTACGCTGACAGCTTTGCCGTCTTTACCGGGGACAAAAAGATCGTAGGGGATAGCTTTGATGGGTGTGTAATCCTTGAGCTCTACGTGATGGTAATGAGTATCCCAGAAATCTTCTACCCAACCCTCAAATCGAATCTCCTGAGCGCTCTGAGGACGCTCAACAAGCCATGCTTTGCCGCCGGGGAGCCAGAAATCGGGCAGCTCTGTCTGCCAGCCGTCAATAATCTTCTGCTTGAAGATGCCGTATTCGTAAAGGATAGAGTAACCCATACCGTTGTAGCCTTGTGTTGCAAGGCCGTCAAGGTAGCATGCGGCAAGTCTGCCGAGACCGCCGTTGCCGAGACCTGCATCAGGCTCACAGTCGTAAAGCTTTTCGAGCTTGATTCCGAATGAGTCGAGAGCCTTTTCTACTGTGCCTGTAAGGTTGAGGTTGAAAAGGTTGTTTTTGAGTGAGCGACCCATAAGAAACTCCATTGAGAGGTAGTAAACACTCTTGGTGTCTGTTTCTCTGGCATCCTGCACAAATTCCGCTCTGCCCTGTGTGAGCATATCGCGGATTACCATTGCAACTGCCTTGTAGTAGTGTTCATATGTTGCCTCTTCAGGTGTAACACCGAAGAAGTGAGAGAGCTTTCCGGCTATAAGTTCTTTTGCTTGAGCCGTAGTAAGTGAATAATTCATACAAAACCTCCAAAAAAAGTGGTGAAAAACGATATTTTTTATATCATCCGTATACATTTTATACTAAAATTCCACTAATTTCAATACCTAAGGAGAAAAAATTTTAAAAACCCCGCTCTGAAACGCCGAAAACGTGCAGAGCAGGGTTTTGTTATATGCTTAACGTGCTGTTATCAAGACCGAAACTGACGCTGAGCGCTTTGTTTATGCGGCTCATATCAACGTCATCAAGGTTGCCCATTTTTTCTTTCAGCCTTCTTTTGTCTATTGTGCGCACCTGCTCGAGCAGAACGATTGAATCTTTTGCGAGCCCACATCCGTCTGCGTTTACGCGTATGTGTGTGGGCAGCCCCGTTTTGTATTTCTGGCTTGTTATTGCCGCGGCAATAACGGTAGGGCTGTATTTGTTACCTATATCATTCTGTACAATAAGTACCGGGCGTATTCCGCCTTGCTCTGAACCGACAACGGGGCTGAGGTCGGCGTAGTAGATTTCTCCTCGTTTTACATTCATAAACTCACTCTCCGATTTATTTAAGCGCATAGTTTAAGTTGCGCCGCTGTTTATTGCATAAATATTTTTGCCGGTAAGCGGTGCACTTAAACATCGGGGAGCATTTTTTGCGTTGCTTTCTTTTTATACTATGCCGAATATCCGAAATTGACAGTGATTTCTTTTTCTTCGTACTCAATAAATGCAGGTGTCAGTGTTTTGTCGTCAATATTCATAACATAGCTGCCGTATTTTGTTCTGCCGCAAAGCGTGTATCCTTTTTCGTTTTCGGTTACGGTTTCGGGTGTTGCCTTTATAGCTTGATAAATTGCCTGTACGGGCAGTGTTTGCTCGGGTGTGATTTGCGACGTGAAACTCAAAGAGCCGAGCGAATAGGTGATTTTTTCACCTATTACGGCAATTTCAAACCCTTTCAGACATTCCGGCAACAAAAAAACAGCGCTGCAGCCGTTTTCGTTGCTTGTGAAATCGGCTGTATACGCTGTTTCGTTATAATGTATTTCTGCTTTTGAAGTGAAAACGCTGTTAACGCATATACTCTGCGGTGTTTCTGCTTTTGAGCACGAGCACATAAATATGAGCAATACCGTTACCGATAATGCGGCAGCTTTTTTCAATCGCTGTCATCCTCTCAGTAAAGTTATTCGTAGCAGGAGAGCAGAGAGGGTAAAAGCTTAATCATATCCGTAGGGGTCATTCCGGCTTTTGAAAGTTTTGCCGCGGCAAGGTCGCCGACTGCGCCGTGAATGTAAACACCCGTAACGCTTGCTTGCATAAGGTCATATCCCTGTGCGATAAGTCCTGCAATCATACCTGCAAGCAGGTCGCCGCAACCGCCGCGTGCCATACCTGCGTTTCCGGTGCGGTTAACGTATACCTGTTCGCCGTCCGAAACCACCGTGTTTGCACCCTTGAGCACGACAATAATTCCAAACTGTTTTGCAACGGCTTTTGCAAGCACGATTCGGTTGGCCTGCACCTGTTCAACGCTCAGGTTGAACAGCCTTGCCATCTCACCGGGATGCGGGGTAATAACCGCTCTGTCTCTTACTGCTTCCAGCATATTTATATTCGCAGCTGCGATATTTATGCCGTCTGCATCGAGTACAACAGGGCAGGTGGTCTGCTTGAGAAATTCATCTGCAACGCTGGCTGTGCCGAGTGTCTGTCCTATGCCGCAACCAAAAAGCACACAGTCAGATTTCTCTGCGGCAGGTATAAGTGAATCCAGCGCGCCTCTTGCGAGAAATCCGTCCTCACAGCAGGGGAGCGGCATCATTATCGGCTCGTTGAGCTTGGATGCAATAGCGGGATAAGCGCTGTCGGGGAAAGCGCACGTTACAAGTCCTGTGCCGATTCGTACAGCTCCGCTTGCGGCAAAGTAGGCAGCGCCGGGATATTTTTTGCTTCCGCAAATGCTGAGCAGCTTGCCGTAATCACCTTTGTTTGAAATTGGATTGCGAGCAGGTAATACAGGTTTGTGCTTTCCGGAAATAACGAAGAATTCCTCGCCTACAACGCTTTCGTCGAGACCGATGTCAACTGCTTTCACCTTGCCGCAGTAAGATACGGCGGGCTTGAGCACGTGAGCAGGCTTGCGGCAGCTGATTGCAAGTGTCAGGTCGGCTTTTATGCATTCGCCGTTAACTTTACCTGTGTCACATTCCGCTCCGCTTGGCAGATCAATTGCGGCTTTTTTTGCGCGCGATGCGTTGATTGCGGCAAAAAGCTCTGATGTAGTGCTGTCCGGCTCACCTTTGAAACCGAAACCGAAAACGCTGTCGATGATTACGTCAGCGCTTGCGATGAGTTTTTCAGCCTCTTCGCGTGCTGTCTGCCAGTCGCTGACAGGTATGCCGTTCATTCTCTCAAACATTGTAACGGCATCATCTGCGGCAGGCATCCCGCAGGCAAGCACAACGCTTACGCTGTAGCCTCTGGAGCTGAGGTATTCGGCGGCAACAAAGCCGTCACCGCCGTTTTTACCTTTGCCGCAGATAACTGCAACGTTTTCGTTGAGTGTAAGATATTCTTTTTCGATTATCTCGGCGCAGGCGACACCGGCTGTGTGCATCATATCAATGTATGCGTAGCCGTTTTCGTTTGCCTTTGCCTCAATCTGCTTCATCTGAGCGGAAGTGTAAAT
>JAFOBC010000219.1 GCA_017382015.1 Clostridia bacterium | reverse complement strand
CGTTGATGCTGATGTGTATCTTGTTTGCTTTGCCTTTTTGTGCTGTAATTATCATAGTATTATTCGTCGTCATCTACTGCGATATCAAGGTTGGCCTTGAGCTTGCCTTTGGGTGCAGGGGGCGCAACAACGGGTGCCGGTGCAACGGGAATGTCGATTTCATCTGCAGCAGCTTCAGCTTTGATGTCGTCACTGTCAGAGAATCTGGCTCTTACCTTAGCTTCGATTTCTGCGCGAAGCTCCTTGTTTGTCCTGAGCAGCTCTCTTACGTTGTCACGGCCCTGGCCAAGACGCTCGTCGCCGTAGGAGAACCATGCGCCGCTTCTGTGGACGATGTCGTACTGGACGGCAAGGTCAAGAATTTCACCCTCTACAGCAATGCCTTTGCCGAACATAATGTCAAATTCAGCAGTCTTGAAGGGGGGAGCAACCTTATTTTTAACAATCTTGGCTTTTGTGCGTGAGCCGATAAACTCGCCGCCTGTGCCTTTGAGCTGCTCAACCTTGCGTACGTCAATTCGCATGGAAGCGTAGTATTTGAGAGCGCGTCCGCCTGTGGTAACCTCGGGGTTGCCGTACATAACGCCGACCTTCTCGCGAAGCTGATTTATGAAAATAAGAATAGTGTTTGATTTGGAGATAGCGCCTGCAAGCTTACGAAGAGCCTGGGACATAAGTCTTGCGTGAAGACCAACGTGAGAATCACCCATTTCGCCGTCAATTTCCGCACGGGGTACAAGGGCTGCAACAGAGTCGACAACAACAACGTCAAGTGCGCCCGAGCGTACAAGTGCTTCTGTGATTTCGAGTGCCTGCTCACCGTTATCAGGCTGAGAAACAAGCAGAGAATCAATATCAACACCGAGGTGTGATGCGTATACGGGGTCAAGAGCGTGCTCAGCGTCGATGAATGCTGCTTCGCCGCCTGCCTTCTGTGCTTCTGCTACAACGTGAAGTGCAAGTGTTGTTTTACCGGAAGACTCGGGGCCGTAAATCTCAACGATTCTGCCGCGGGGGAGACCGCCTATGCCTGTTGCGCTGTCGAGTGTAAGTGAGCCTGTTGAGATAGCCTCAACGTTAAGGCCGCAATTCTGACCGAGGCGCATAATAGCGCCCTTGCCGTAATTTTTTTCAATCTGCTTGAGCGCGGTTTCGAGAGCGCTGTTTTTGTCTGCATTCTTGATTGTTGCTTTTTCTGCCATATCAGTATCCTCCGAAAGGTAATAGTACAAATGTTCGATAGCTGTTTTGATTATAATCCTTTCCATAATAATTGTCAAGCATTTTATCTCTATACGGTAAAATTTTTTTACGCTCGATAATTAAGCTTGCATTTTTTGCGGTTTTCGTTTATCATTGATATAATTATTATCAGTAAGGATGAAAAACAAATGATACTTAACGAGTTAGTTATGCTTTCAAACGTCTACGGCTCAAACGAGGAGCTTGTTCTCGCAGGCGGCGGCAATACCTCCGCAAAAGACGGCGATGTTATGTACATCAAGGGTTCAGGCACACAGCTCGCAACAATCACGGCTGAGGGTTTTGTTAAAATGAACAGGGCAGCGCTTGCCGATATTTTTACAAAGGAATATCCGACAGATGACGAAGCTCGCGAGGCTCAGGCGCTTGCTGACCTCGATGCGGCCAAAATGCCCGGTGAAGAGGCAAAGCGCCCCAGCGTAGAGACACTTCTTCACAGTCTGTTCCCTCATACTTATGTCTTGCACGTTCACCCTGCTCTTGTCAACGGTCTTACCTGTTCGGTAAACGGCAAGTCCGCCGCTGAGGAGCTTTTCGGTAACGGATTTATCTGGATTGATTCCTGCAAGCCCGGTTACACACTCTCAAAAATCTGCTACGATAAGATGACGGAATACAAGGCGCAAAACGGTAAGGATGCAGATATGCTCCTTCTCCAGAATCACGGAATTTTCCTTGCAGCCGATACTGTTGATGCAATAGGCGATAAGCTCGCTGATGTTATGTCTAAGCTTACCGGTGCGCTTGTTCGTGAGCCTGATTTTGACAGCGGCGATTACGACGGCGAAAAGGCACAAAAATGCTTTGATGTTATATATGAGCTTTATGGCGATGATGCAGTTATTACATACGAGCCGAGCGTTGAAGCACTCCGCTTTGCAGAAAGCCCCGAAACTGCATCGGCTGTTATGAAGCCTTTCACACCCGATCATATTGTTTACTGCAAAGCAGAGCCTGTTTACGGTTTCTGTCAGGCGTGCATCAGAGGTGCTGTCAACGAATATCTTGACAAAAACGGATATATGCCTAAGATTATAGTTATCAGCGGTTGCGGCTTTTTTGCTGTTGACCTTACGCCCAAGGGCAGTGAGACAGCTGCAATGCTGTTTAACGATGCGCTCAAGGTTGCCACCTATGCTGAGTCATTCGGCGGAGCACTTCATATGACCGATGAGCTTTCCGATTTCATCACAAACTGGGAAGTTGAATCATACAGACAAAAACAGAACGTTTAAGTATATTTTCAGGAGAATTTTGCGATGTATTACAGTATTGAAAACGAATATCTCACCGCACAAATCGACGATATGGGCGCTCAGCTCCATTCACTTGTAACAAAGGATGACGGTTGCGAGTACCTCTGGCAGGGCAATCCCGATATCTGGTACGGTCAGGCCCCCGTGCTTTTCCCCGTAATCGGTCAGCTTTACGAGGATAAGTTCCGTTACGACGGCGCAGAGTATCCTCTTGCCAAGCACGGCTTTGCACGCAAGATGCTTTTTGAGGCAGCTGACGTAGAGGGTGCAAGAGCTGTGTTTATCCTTCGCTCAAACGATGAAACACTCGCTATGTTCCCGTTTGCTTTCGAGCTTGCAGTTTGCTTTGAGCTTGTCGGCAGAGCAATCAAGGTTACTCATACGGTAACAAACCTTGATAATAAGAAGATGTATTTCTCTCTCGGCGCTCATCCCGGCTTCAACTGCGCAATAGGCGATTATCTCGAGTTTGAGGAGAGCGAAGAAGGCGCAAAGGTCGAGAAGATTGATAAAGAGAACATAATTATCGGCATAAAGTTTGACGTTGACCTTGAAGAGGGCAGATGTCTGCGCCTCACACCTGAGCTTTTTGCTGAGGATGCACTTATTTTCTCCGATCTCAATTCAAACGTTGTTACTCTCAGGAGCGATAACAGCCCCCGTACGGTACGTTTTGATTTTGGCGATGCTCCGTTCCTCGGAATCTGGGCAAAGCCCAACGCACCCTACGTCTGCATTGAGCCGTGGTACGGAGTAAATGACGACAGAATCAGATACGAAGATGTTTCACAGAAACGCGGCATCCAGTCTCTTGAGCCTGAAGACAGCTTTGACCTTGTCTGGATTGCAGAGCTTTAATAAACAATACAGCCGAGGTTGTTTCCTCGGCTTTTTTTGCAGGAGGTTTTGATTATGACCCATTCCGAAATTTTTGGCGGTGCCAAATGGATAAGCGCTGATAAAAGCATTGTTGCGCCTCTTTTCCGCGCAGAGTTTTTTGCAGAGAACGTAAAGAGTGCAAAAATTACGATTTGCGGACTCGGTATGTTTGAGCTTTATATAAACGGTAAGAAGGTAAGCGATGATTTGCTCGTGCCTGCATTTTCGCAGTATTGCTACCGTGACCTGAGTGCTCACTACAAAATCCGTCAGGATATTATGAGCTATCGTACGTATGTGCTTGAATATGATATTACTTCATACATTGCCGATGGCGCAAATGCTCTTGGCGTAATGCTCGGCAACGGTTGGTATAACCTCGATGATGAGGGTGACGGTGATCCCACGTGGACAAGCTACGGTGAGCTCAAGCTCTGCTATAAAATAGATATAGAATATAATGATGGCACATCGGCTGAAATTCTCAGCGATGAGAGCCTTAAATGTGCAGAGAGTGAAATTACATTCAACTGCATTTACGGCGGTGAAAGGCACGATTATTCGCTTGCAAAGAAAGGCTTCAGTTGTGTAGGATATGACGCTTCAGCCTGGTTTGCCGTTAACCTTTCTTGTGCGCCTGATTGTGAGTTTATGATTCAGACTTGTCCTGCGGATAAGGTTGTTCGTACAGTCAATGCTGTCAAAATCAAAGATTTCGGCGATGTCAGTATCTACGATTGCGGTGAAGGCATCACAGGTTATGCGGTTGTCACTCCCTTTGAAAACGGCGAGACTGTTACAGTGCGCTATGCCGATGCACTTAAAGCTGATTCTACGCTCGATTTTTATCCGAGCGGCGGTGACGGCGGCAAGCTCCAGCAGGAGGTTTTCAAACACACGTCAGCAGGTGAAGTGTATTACCCTCATTTTTGCTGGCACGCATTTCGCTACATCGAGGTTTCAAACAATGCTCGTATTGAAACTGTAAACGTTGTCCATTCCGATTGCGATGTAACAAGCGGTTTTGACAGCGATAACGAGGTGCTTAACTGGCTCTACAAAACATATCTTCGCACACAGCTTGATAATATGCATTGCGGCGTTCCGTCGGATTGTCCGCATATTGAGCGCCTCGGCTATACCGGTGACGGTCAGCTTTGCGCAGAGGCCGTTATGCTTATGACCGACAGCAAGGAGTTTTATCTCAAGTGGATGGGCGATATTGCCGACTGTCAGGATATTGAAACAGGCCACGTTCAGCATACAACTCCTTTCTGCGGTGGTGGCGGAGGCCCTGCTGCCTGGGGCGGAGCAATAGTTGTTGTTCCTTATGTTTACTATAAAACCTACGGCGATAAGTCTGTAATTGAGCAGTATCTGCCCAATATGTTAAAGTATATTGATTATATGGTTGACCACAGTGAAAACGGTCTTGTCTGCCGTGAAGAAACCGAGTGGTGCTTGGGCGATTGGTGTGCACCTATGGAGCTTCATAAGCCCGAACCGCACACAAAGAGCCGTGTGCTCATTCCCGAAACTTACGTCAACACCGTTCTGTTTATAAAGCAGATGAAAATGGTTATCGAGCTGGCTCAGCTTATTGGTAAAGAGGATAGCGTTTCTCACTTGCCGGAGCTTATAAAGAAAGCT
>JAFOBC010000218.1 GCA_017382015.1 Clostridia bacterium | reverse complement strand
TCAGCGTAACGCTTGTGTTGCCGATGTCTGCTGCGGATGATATCAGCGCTGATATCTGTGAGTGGGTGTCTTCGTCGCAGGTATCGAAATATGCTTTATATCTAATGTAATAATATAAGGAAGGGGAGTTGCATTCTTCCGTAAATTCAAAATCGCGGTGGCTTCGGCGAAGCATTTCCTCAGTCATATTGAAATATACGTATTGGCAGGATTCTTCATCCGAGTCAGTTATGGGGTCATCCCACGTCGGGTCTGTGTAGCACCAACTGCCGTTTATTTTCACGGCTGTCCACATATGGCTGTCCGTTTCCTGCAAATAGTTTGTTGCTGTGCCGGATATAAGTACGCACTCTATTCCGAATCTGTCCATCAGTATTTTGAATGCTTCTGCATATCCGCTGCATTGTGCCTTCCTTTCGAGGAACACACCCACAGCGTTATCTTCGTAATATGCATCTGTGTCTGTATATTTGCAGTTGTTTACTATATAGTCGTGGCAGTAGAGCTCAAGCTCATATTCGTCGACGGGTAAATTTTTTGCGATTTTTTCAATTTCAATGTTTATGAGGCGGTTGTATTCGTAATATTCATCTTCAGTCATTTTATACTTGGGGACAAAATAAGCTTTATTGCCCGAAGATGTGAGAGTGCAGCTGTCGAACATAAACATCATAGGGTTGTCGTACAGCAGGGCGCTCAGTACGTTGCCGAGCTGTTCGTCGGAAAGTGTCGGGGTTTCAATCTTTTGCGGAAAGTCGCAGATGCTTTCGCGTACTGCTGTGTAAGCCTCTTTCTCGGTTTCGTCGAGAGTGAGGTAGTAGTAATCTGTATAGCTTCCTGTGTGGAAGTGGTTTTGGTTGTCTGAGTTATTGCCGTTGCAGATAACTGAGATTAAAAAAATACAAACGGCAATAAAACACAAAATGCCAATCAACTTTTTCATGTTGATACTCCCGTAAGGTTACGGTGTTACTGTTACGGTAACATCGGTTTTATCATAAAGGAGCGCTTCGAAGCTGAGTTTCATAGCGGAAAAATCAACCACAGAAATATCGCTGTCGGTGAGGTTGATGATTTTTTCGTAGTAACGGTCAGCTTTGTCAAGATATGATACGGTGAGCTTTTGCTCAATAGCAGCTGCAATAATTTCAGCTTGCTTTATGGGCTGACCTTCAAAACAGCGGATATATTTAAGCAGTGTGTCGCCCGTCATTGTCTGCTTGCCGGCGCCGATAACTGCGGTGAGGTCGGGTCTGCGTATGTCGATGGCTTTTTCTACGTTTATTTCAACGCCGCCTACATAGTTTATAGCTGAGCGGAAATCGCTGTCTGTGCTGGTCACGTATTTATTGACTTTTTTTCCGCTGAGCTTTTCTGCGGCAAGAACGAGCTGTGCAATTCCGCCGTAGTTAAGCTGTGCTTCAAAGTTGCCCGTGCAGCCTGACACGTCAATGCTTGCAGCGGTGTCAAGTCCTTGGATTGAAAGTGTTCTGCCGTCCATATCGGCAGTTACAATGCCGGCAAAACGTACAGCTTTGCTGTCGTCTGCAGTGCAGACCAGCAGGTAACTGCGCACGCCGTTGACCATAGGAATATGCTGGGTGGTTTCTTCTGCTGTGGTTTGCTCGTCAGTCGGTGCTGTGATAGCGGAGAGGTTGAAGTTGTAATGGCTGAGGAACAGGAGCAGGGATATGCCTGCAAGTAATACAAAAAAACAGGAAAAAGCCGCCGCAAAACGCCTCAGGCGCAATGAGCGTACATTTTTCTCTGTATCAAATCGAAGTTTGGTTTTATTGCCCTTTTTCAATTTTGGTTCCCCTTAGTATTTTTTGACGGTGTGCAACTCAAGCGCAGGTTGCTGATGCAAGGCTTGATACAGCGGCAATGAGCACACTGCCTGCGATGAGTACGGCAAGCACCAATGCAATTATGCGAATCATTTTCTGGTTCATTTTCAGTTCCTTCTTTTCTGGCTTATCTGTTTACAGCAGAGCTACCGTAGGCGGCAGCTCTGCTGTGTTTGTTTTATACGTTGAGGAATTTTTTCATATCTGCGATGATTTCATCTGCAAGCTTTGTTGCCTGAGCTCTGTCAGGTGCGCATGCTGTGATGTAAACCTTGATTTTGGGCTCTGTGCCGGAAGGACGTACGATAGCGCAGCTGTTGTTGGGCAGTTTATACTGGAGTACGTTTGATTTGGGCAGGTCGATTGCGGATTCTTCGCCCGTAACTGTGTTGAGTGCAACACTTGTGAGGTAATCGGATACGCCGATAACTTCAAGGCCTGCAAATGCCTTGGGCGGATTTGTACGCATACCGTCCATCATCTGCTTCATCTTCTCCATACCGCTTGCGCCTTCGAATGAGAAGTTGGAAAGTGTGTTGATATACATACCATGCTCAGCGTAGATATCTTCCATAACCTCAACAAGGTCTTTGCCGAGTGACTTGTAGTAAGCGGCCATCTCAACAATCATAGTGGAGGAAACAACAGCGTCCTTGTCTCTTGCGTGTGAGCCGAAGAGGTAGCCGTAGCTTTCTTCCATACCGAGTACATATCGGTCAGCTTCTCCTGCTTCGTCAAGCTGGCTGATGATTTCGCCGATGTATTTGAAGCCTGTGAGTGTGTTGCGTACTTCAGCGCCGTACTTGTCGGCAACTGCCTGAGCAAGGTCTGTAGTAACAAAGGATTTGATAACGATGGGGTTTGCGGGAAGTGTGCCCATTGCCTTGCGGCGTGAGAGTACATATTCGCAAAGCATTACGCCAACTTCGTTACCTGTCATAAGCTTGTATTCGCCGTTGTGTCTTACAGCTATGCCTACGCGGTCACAGTCAGGGTCGGTTGCAAGAAGAAGGTCTGCAGGGAATTCCTTTGTCATCTCGATTGCAAGCTCGAATACCTGATCGATTTCGGGATTCGGGAAGGGGCAGGTCGGGAATTTGCCGTCGGGATTTTCCTGCTCGGGTACGATTCTTACTTCGTCAAGTCCGAGTCTGTCGAGCATTGTGCGTACGGGGCGGTTACCTGTGCCGTTGAGCGGTGTGTAGATAACCTTAAGTCCGCTCTTCTTGCATATATCTTTGTCAAGACGCTGTGAATCGCAGTGGTCATAGAATTCGTTGAGAAGCCAGCCTTCGATGTAGTCAATCATATCTTCGGCAAGTGCATCTTCAAAGTCCATACGCTTTACGTCGTTGAAAATGTCGATGTTGTTGATGTAATCAAGTGTTCTTGCGGCGGCTTCGTCAGTCATCTGATAGCCGTCGGGTGCATAGCACTTGTAGCCGTTGTATTTGGAGGGGTTGTGGCTTGCGGTGATAACAATACCTGAGCTGCAGCCGAGTCTGCGTACAGCAAAGGAAAGCATGGGTGTGGGAACAAGGTGGGGGAAGAAGTATACCTTGATGCCGTTTGCTGCAAGCACACCTGCTGCCTCACGAGCAAATACGTCTGATTTTATTCTGGAATCGTAGCCGATAGCAACGCTGGGTTCATCAAAAGCTTCGTTGAGATAGTTTGCAAGACCCTGGGTTGCCTGAGCAACGGTATATACGTTCATTCTGTTTGTGCCTGCTCCGATAACACCGCGCAGACCGCCTGTGCCGAATTCAAGAGTCTTGTAAAATCTGTCAAGAATCTCCTCGTCGTTACCTGCGACGGCATTGAGCTCGTCTGTAAGGTCACTGTCGATTACGGCGTTTTCGAGCCAGAGTTCATAAAGCTGTTTGATGTTGTTCATTGTTATCAGACCTCCGAGTTTTATTGATGTAAAGGTTTGTTTTTGCGTAATTTTTTAACCGTAGATTGTGCCTATTATATCGATGATCGGGCCGAATCGGCTCTCGTCAATATTAAGGTCAGCTACCTTGCACGAACGGTAGAAAGAGGCGAGTGCGCCGTCCTCCGCGCCGAGTGCGCCGGTAAGCAGATAGCCGAGGTAGTGTACCTCGAGCTCACCTACAAGGTGGGTGTAGTCCATCAGTACGAATTCTTCATCCTGACCTGCCATAGCCTGCTGCTTGCTGTCAAGCTGACGGCAGAGCTCGCGCAACACCTGAGGGTTGCTCAATGCAATTGCCTGCGCGGTCTGAAGGTCTACCGCCATATAATAAGTGGATGTTCCGTCCTGAAGGCGTACGTAGTATATTTCGCTGTTGTCAGCGATTTCTGCAGCAATCTTGTTGATTTCGTCTTTTGATACGAGTCGGTACGTCACCATTTTGTCTGCGGTAAGAAGTGCGTTTGCAACGGGGTTTTCGTGGCGTGTTGTCGTTTCGGGCGCAGGTTTTGTGGTCT
>JAFOBC010000217.1 GCA_017382015.1 Clostridia bacterium | reverse complement strand
GTTATAACCATCTTGGAGTTAAAGCCAAGACGTGTAAGAAACATCTTCATCTGCTCCGGTGTCGTATTCTGCGCTTCGTCAAGAATTACAAATCTGTCATCAAGTGTTCTGCCTCGCATATATGCAAGCGGCGCAACCTCGATGCTTCCGCGCTCCTGATATTTCTGGAAATTTTCTGCGCCGAGCATATCAAACAGCGCATCGTAAAGTGGGCGAAGATACGGGTCTACCTTTTGCTGAAGGTCACCGGGCAGAAAGCCGAGTTTTTCGCCTGCTTCAACGGCAGGTCTTGTAAGAATAATTCGGTTGACCTCTTTGGCACGGAATGCGTTAACCGCCATCGCAACAGCAAGGTAGGTTTTACCGGTACCTGCAGGGCCTACGCCGAAGACAATTGTGTTGTCACGTATAGCCTCAATATAGTTCTTCTGACCAAGCGTCTTGGGTTTGACAGGTCTGCCCTTTGATGTAATGCAGACACAATCGTTACCCATTGATGAAATCTGTGTTTCGTTACCTTCGCCGACAAGGGTCATAACGTAGCGCACGTTCTGGTCTGTGAGTGCTTCACCTTTGTTTACAAGGGTAAGCAACCCGTTGATTGCGCGCACGGCTTTTGATACACCCTCAGCCTCACCGGTTATCTTAAGCTCCGAACCGCGGCTGACAACAGCAACACCGTATTCGCTCTCGATTTTTCTGATATTTTCATCAAAGCTTCCGAACAAACTTACGGCGTGCTCCATTCTGTCGATATTAACTACCTGTTCAAACAAGGGCAATTCTCCTTACAAGGCAAAATAAAATAGCATAAATTTACAGAATTATACCACACTTTTTGTGGAATGTCACTACTTTTTTATGTTTTTGCTTAATTATTCTTTATTCTTTAATATTATTGACTTTATGCTTTAAAAGTTGTAAATTTATATCTGTATAAATATGTTCGTAAGGAGAAATATTACCCATGGCCTATTTCAAACCATTCAAAGCAGTACGCCCCAAGAAAGAATTTGCTGATAAAGTTGCCGCCCTGCCCTACGACGTTATGAACAGCGCAGAGGCTGCCGAAATGGTAAATGGCAACCCCTACTCATTCCTCCACGTTGATAAAGCAGAGATTGACCTGCCTGCTGACACATATCTCTATGACCCTGCAGTTTATGCCAAAGCGGCCGAAAACCTCGGCAAGCTTATAACAGACGGCATCTGCGAGCGTGACAACGCACCCGGATTTTTTGTATACCGCCAGATTATGAACGGCAGAAGTTAGACAGGTCTTGTAGGCTGCGCATCAATCGACGATTATATCGAAAACCGCATCAAAAAGCACGAGCTGACAAGAGCTGACAAGGAGCAGGACAGAATCAACCACGTTGACACCTGCAACGCAAACACAGGCCCGATATTCCTCACCTACAAAAATGGTGATGCGATAAAAGAAATCGTCGGCACATGGCAGGCAAACCACGAGCCTGTATACGATTTTGTATCTGACGGTGTTCAGCAGACAGTATGGGTAATTGACGATGCTGAGGTAACAGAGGCAATTGCTGATGAATTTGACAAAATTGACTCACTTTACATTGCTGACGGACATCACCGCTGTGCATCGGCGGTAAGAGTTGGACTCAAGCGAAGAGAAGAAAACCCGAACTATACGGGCGAAGAAGAATTCAACCGTTTTCTTGCGGTTTCATTCCCTTGTGATGAGCTTGAGATAATGGACTACAACCGTCTCATCCGCGACCTCAACGGCTACACACGCAACCAACTTCTCACACTCATCAGTGAAAAATTCACATTTGAAACAGTAAGCGGCACAGAGCCTTACAAGCCGAATGAAAAGCATACATTCGGTATGTACGTTGAAGGCAGATGGTATAAGCTCACAGCCAAGGAGGGCACCTTCGACCCGAACGACCCCGTATCTCAGCTTGACGTTTCTATTCTGCAGAATAATCTCATCTCCCCCATCTTCGGAATCACCGACCCACGCACCGACAAGCGCATTGACTTTGTAGGCGGCATCAGAGGTCTCAAAGAGCTTGAGGCAAGAGCCGGAAAAGATATGAATCTTGCATTTTCGATGTATCCCACTACGCTCGATGACCTTATCGCCATTGCTGACGCAGGGCTTATTATGCCGCCCAAATCAACATGGTTTGAGCCCAAGCTTCTCAGCGGACTCTTTATTCACGAGCTTTCATAAGGAAAGGTAAAAAACAATGTTTGTAGATATTGCAAAAATAACAATCAAAGCAGGCAGAGGCGGCGACGGTTGCGTTGCCTTCCACCGCGAAAAATACATCGCTTCAGGCGGACCTGACGGCGGTGACGGCGGCAAGGGCGGCGACATCGTATTTCAGGTTGATACCAACCTTTCAACACTTGCCGACTTCCGTTACAAAAGGAAATACACTGCACAGAGCGGCGCAAACGGTCAATCCGGCAGAAAGAACGGTAAGCGCGGCGAAGACCTTGTAATCAAAGTGCCGCTCGGCACGGTTATAAGAGAGGTTAAAACGGGTAAAATAATGGCTGACCTCTCCGATGACAAACCTTTTATTGCCGCAAAAGGCGGCAGAGGCGGCTGGGGTAACCCCCACTTTGCAACACCCACACGTCAGGCACCCCGCTTTGCAAAGCAGGGCGCACCCGGCGAAGAGTGGGAAGTTTCACTTGAGCTTAAACTCATTGCCGATGTAGGTCTGCTCGGCTTCCCCAACGTCGGTAAATCAAGCTTTATTTCCGTTGTAAGCGAAGCAAAACCGATTGTTGCCGACTATCACTTTACAACAATCACACCCGTACTCGGTGTTGTACGCATGGGCGAAGGCAACTCATTTGTAATCGCCGATATACCCGGACTTATTGAGGGTGCAAGCGAAGGCGTCGGCCTCGGCCACGAATTCCTGCGCCATGTTGAGCGTTGCCGCATGCTGGTGCATATAGTTGACGCCGCAGGCAGTGAGGCACGCGACCCGATTGAGGATTTTGAAAAAATCAACCTTGAGCTTGCACGTTTCAACGAAGAGCTTGCCACACGCGAGCAAATTGTAGTTGCAAACAAAATTGACCTTGCAACAGATGAGCAACTCGAAAGGCTCGAAAAATATATGGAAGAGCACGGCCACAAGCTTTACCGTATGTGTGCACCTATTTGCGAAGGCACACAGGAGGTTATAAATGCTGTTGCCGAAAAGCTCGCCAAACTCCCCCCTGTTGTCAGATTTGAAAGCGAAGAAATCACAAACCGTGATATGCCGCTCAAGCAGGGCGAAAACTTTAACGTAAGAGTTGAAGATGACGTTTACTTCGTTGAGGCTGACTGGTTGCTCAGAATCCTGCAGAGGACAGACCTTGATGACTATGAATCACTACAGTATTTCCAGCGTGTGCTTGAAACAAGCGGAATACTCAACAAGCTTGTTGAGTTGGGAATCACCGAGGGTGACAGCGTAGTAATCTACGACCTTGAATTTGATTATGTACCCTAACCGGAGGAATCATAGTGGAAACTTTGCTCGGCTGTGAACAAATCAAACCCAATTCACTTAACCCTATCTCCCTTGCATACATTGGTGATGCGGTGTACGAAATCCTTGTAAGAGAACATCTTGCGCTTGAGGGAGACAAACCCCCTGAGCAGCTTCACCGCCTCGCGGTAAGCTTCGTAAGCGCAACAGCTCAGGCGGCGGCGATACAAAAAATAGCACCGCTGCTCACAGAAGAAGAAACAGCGGCATTCAAAAGAGGAAGAAACGCAAAGGTATCGCACGTACCAAAGGGCGCATCCGTTGCGCACTATCACAATGCAACGGGATTTGAGGCGCTGTACGGATATCTGTATCTTACCGGTCAGACACAGCGTATGCGCGAACTGTTCAAAATTATCTGCGAAGGTGAAACAATTGAGCAAAAAGATTAAAAAGCCTCTTTCCCCTAAAAAGAAAAAAGCCCTGGATCTTATTGCAGACAACGTTGTGTGGATAATCGGTTGCACGCTCTATGCGGCGGCAATCAACTTCTTCAACGTGCCCAATCAGATTTCGCAGGGCGGTTTTTCGGGTCTTGCGATTGTTATTAACCACGTAACAAGCTTACCCGTCGGCGCAGTTAACCTTGCGCTGAATATACCGATTCTGCTGATTGCACTGAAATTTATAGGCAAGAAATTCGTGCTGAAAACGCTTTGGGTTACAGTACTGCTGTCAGTTATCATTGACCTTGTAGCGCTGATACCCTACGAATACACAGCCGACACATTGCTCGCGTCAATATTCAGCGGTGCACTGCTTGGCGCAGGTGTTGCGCTTGTTGCAGCAAGAGGCTCGACAACAGGCGGCACAGACGTGCTCAGCAAGCTTTTGCGGCTTGTGTTTCCGCATATGTCCTACGGCAAGCTTGTAATGTTCAGCGATATGGTGGTTATTGCAATCTCCGCAATAGTTTTCCGTAGTATCGAAAGCGCACTTTATGCGGCAGTTGTAATTTTTGTCAGCTCACGGGTTATCGATTATATCCTCTACGGTATGTCTAAGAGTAAGATGCTGATGGTTGTTACAGACCATGCAGACCGGATATCCCAGGAGCTTGTGAACAGCTCACCCAGAGGTGTCAGCATCGTACCTGCCAAAGGTGCATTTACCGGTCAGGATAAAAATATGCTCATCTGCGTACTTCGCAGTAACGAGGTTGCACCTGCAATCAAACTGATAAAATCAATCGACCCGAACACATTCACAATAATCACAGAAGCTAACGAAATCATAGGCAAAGGTTTCAAGCCTACCATAAACGAATAAGGAGAGAAAAAATGAAAACAAACATAAAAAGAGCTGTTGCTGTTATCTGTGCAGTAATGATGCTCATCCCGTTCGCACTTACAGCGTTTGCTTCATACGAAGCTCCGTTTGATAACAGCTTCTATTATGAAGAAGGCGCATACACGCTTCACTACCGCGTATTTGAAGCTGAAAACGAAAAGGCAAAGGTGCTTATGATTCACGGCTTCGGCTGTTCAACAAGCACATGGCAGCCCATTGCAGACGAGCTCGTCGGCGACGGCTACACCTGCGTACTTGTTGACCTGCCTGGTTTTGGCTACAGCACAAGAGAAACCGAGGTTGCTGACGAAGATTACAGAGTACGCGAAGAGCTTGTAATCAACCTTATGAAATCAATAGCTCCTGTCGACACCTGGCACGTTGCAGGCCACTCGATGGGCGGCGGTGTTGCGATGAATATCGCTTGTCTCGCTCCCGAAATCCAGTCACTTATGCTCTTCTGCCCCTGCCCTATCGCTTCAATGGAAGGTGTAATGGCAGATATGATGAGCTCAAAGGTTATGGGCGCTATGGCAAACTTCATTTTTGAGCACCTGACAAAGGTCACTCCCCTGCTCAGACTTGTTGCGCTTATGGCATTTATGGACGTTGAATTCACAATGGATTACGACCTTTCGCTTTTCTCCGCCCCCCTCCAGATACATAACACAGGCTACAGCAATATGATCACATCCGCTAAGGCAATGCCCAACGATTTTGAAAAAATCGCAAAGCTTGAAATGCCAGTACTGCTTGTGCAGGCTGACAAAGACCTTGTTCTTACCGGCGCAATGAAAACTCAGGTTGATGAAGCATTCCCCAACGCCGAAAAATACACCGTAGCAGGCGGCGGACATCTTTGCATAGAAAACCACGACGAAGAGCTTGCAGAAATCATAAAAGGATTTACAGGCTGAATACAGACATAAAGAAAAAGGCTTGCTGAGAGTAAAATCCCGGCAAGCCTTAATTTATTTTATTCAGCTTATTTCATCAGCAACTCATAGAGCTTCTGACAGTGATCTGACTTGGTGATGAAGAATTCTCTGCAGCGCTTTGCATAGATTTCATCAGGCTTCATATCGTTGACGATGAGCTTTTCGAGGTTTGCAAGAAGCTCCTGAGCATTCATAGCAAACTCACCAAAAGCTTCCTCAAGCGGCAAATCAAGCTTATTGTAATCGTGTGTTATGCCTGCTCTGAACATCTCATAATCGGGCACAAAATACAGAATCGGTCTGTCAAGATAGACAAAATCGAAAACGATTGAAGAATAGTCAGTTATCATAAGAGCGTAGCTATCCATATCGTCAATCTGCTGAGTGACGGATATCCTCGGATTATCTACATTGAAATGCTTATCATAATCCTTGAAAATCGGATGATTCTTGAAATCAAGGTAATAATCGTATTTCTCGAGAAGCTGTGCAAGCTCAGGAGAATTCAGGAAAGCATCAACCTCTTTGAAGAAAACAGACGCAAGGAACTTATCATCAAAAAGTTGGCGCGTATTATTCTCATAATTGCCTATAAGATTCTTACGCCATGAGGGTGAGAAAAGAATCTTGCGCTTTGCAACAGAATCGGCTGCGACAGCATCAAATCGAGGCATACCGCTGGCAAGCAAATCCGCATCCTTAAAGTTGTAGATACGCTTGAAATTCTCACGCTCAAACTCAGAAGAGATAACAACCCTGTCAACATTTGCTCTCTCTTTAGCATACAGAAGAGGAAGACGCGCGTGAAGGATACCGTGCTGGAGGTATACAATCTCGCACTTGAGAAGGTCAGAATACCAACGCAACGGCAAACCGTCAAACGGGCTCATAACAGAAAGCGAGTTGAACGACGTGAGAAGTTTTTCGCAGTGCAAGAAGAGAATTTTATGCTTGAAACTCTTGAACTGCACAAGATTTTTACGCGGTGCGCGTGTAAACTGAGACTTTTTATCTTTGATATTATCGGTGATATAGTATCTTTCGATACCGTCATCCATTGCAAAATCATGTATAAACTGATGATATGCGTTATCAAAAAGTCCTTCACGGTCGCAGTAAAGCCAGATTCGCTTATTGCTTGCAGTCTTTTTGGCAATGCGCCTGTATATATATGCGGCCTTGCGCTCGTTATAAACAACTTTGTCTGCACATTCACCGGCCGCTGCAAGCTCTTGCTCGGTGCCTTTGCTGATGGTGAAGCTCTTTGTTTTATGATCGAACGCTATTATGCGACCGCCGTTTGCAACCTTGCTCTTGGCCTTATTGACAGCACACTTAAAGCCAAAGAATATACCGGGGACACAATCGCTTCCGTCTACCTTTGCACAGAAAGTGATATTCGCCTTATCGGGCAGCTCAAGCACAGCATCAAAGCCCGCAAAATCATTTGTCTTCGATTTGCTCTTATAGTAGCCGTAAGCTGATTTTTCAACTGGAAGGCTGACCTTGCTTCCATCTGAAAAAGCACAGTAAAGCTCAACATCCTCTGCGGAGCCTACACCGTTTTTGAAGTAGCCCGAAACATAGAGTTTGTCGTTATATATCTTGAAAGTATTGAAAGTGATGATATGAGATTGAGCGTATATCAGACAATCATCGACATGAGCACATTGAATGCGCGAATTTGAAACAGTTTTATATTCCTGTCCCTTAAGTTTCATAAACGTATCGATGTGATAAGGATCAATGTAAATTGAACCGGCAATAATATTGGCATCGACACGGCTGAGCACATCACGGATTTTCGCAAGCTGACTCTCTCTGACGCTTTCGTCGTAATCGGAAACAAGAAGATCCGACGTTATACGCCAGCCAAGATTATAAACAACAAGCGCCTGAGCGGTAGGATGAGGCTTGCCGGATTCGTCACAGAACGAGCCGATAAGCTTATTGAAAAAGCTGATATACTGATCAAAGCAATAATACGGAGAATTCATAGTGCTGCTTGCAGAGCCGGAATGGCGGTAATAGGTATAAACCGCCTCCTTGCAGAAGCCAAGCTTTTGCTTCTTCATAAGCCACGAGAAAATGAACCACTGATCCTCACCAAGGGAAAGGCTTTCATCAAAGAGGATGCGCTCGCTCTCGGGCACGTTTTTGACGCAGACATTCATTGTGGTCTGAAGAATATTTGCATTTTCCCGGATATCAAAAACGCCGCTGTCTTTGAGAATATCAAAGCGTTTATGGGTTGTAACAACACCTTTTTCGTTAAGGTATTTTATCGAATAAGTTACAAGGTCAACCTCATCGTAATGGTCCTCAAAAAAGTCATACAACGCCGCAAGGCTGTCCGAGCCGAGCGTATCGTCAGCATCGAGGAACATTATATACTTACCTTCAGTAAGCTCTATTCCCTTATTGCGCGCGCTGGAAACACCGCCGTTTTCTTTCGAAAAGTAAACGATATTTTTGTCTTTGCGTGCATAGTTTTCGCATATCTCTCCACCATTATCAGAGGAGCCGTCATTGACAAAAACAATCTGAAAATCATCAGCAGGCATAGTCTGACTTTTAAGACTGTTGACACAGGCTTCAATATACTTTTCGCAGTTATACACGGGAATTATTACAGATATTTTATATTTATACGCCGACATACCGCAACAATCCTTTTCTTTAGAGTTTGTATTACAAGATATGATACTATATTTTGTATAAAAAAGCAATAGAAAAAGCGGTGTTACCACCGCTTTTTGTATTTAGAGATATCTGATTATCGATGCAACGACAGCACCGAACATAGGATGCGAATGAGAATCAGCACCGTTCCAGTTTTCCCAGAGGGTTGTTGCACCGTGCTCACGCATATAGTGGAAGGTGCCAAGACCGTCCTTGCTTGTAAGCAAACGTCTGGCAAGCTCTTTGTCCCCTCTTTCGCAAAGGATGCGCACAAGAATATCCGTAGCAAAAATACCTGTGTCAAACTTACCGAGAGCCGAGTATTTATCAAGCACGTTCTGATATGTACGCTCATCGCCCAGACCAAGGTCTGCAGCGTAAGCATCAGCACCCTGAACACCGCCACAGAACGAACCTGTAGCATTATCATAATACTTATCAAGTATTGCCTTTTCTGCTTTAGCGCTGCGGCAATCCATATCTTCCGCATTGTCTATGCCGAGAATTGCGCCTACCTCTTTGATAATGCGTACTGCCTTTATGTAGAAATAAGTATTTACAAACGGTTCGGGAAGCACAATCTTTTCGGGCGGACACCAATCGCCAAGGCACCAGCCGATTTCTTCGCCCCTTACAACAAGGTTACCCTCGCTGTGCGACTCCATATACTGAAGATACTTGAGCATATTGGGATAATATTTTTTCAGCACGCTCTCATCGCCGTAGTGCTTATAGAACGTATACGGCACAAACACAATCGCGCCGCCCCAGCCGCCGGGGCCACCGCCGCCGCCGTAAAACGGTGCCGTATGCTGAACGTGACCGCCGTAGATATCCTGACAATCCGCAATATCCTGCATCCACTTGCGGTACATATCCTCAGCATCAAAGCAAGTCATAGCCGCATCGCAGGCAAGCTGACCATCGCCGGTATAACCCAGACGCTCTCTGTGAGGACAATCAGACGGCACACAGCAGTGAACGTTATTGAGCTGTGTACGGATATATGTATCGACAATCCACTGAAGCATATCATCGTCACTCTTATAGTCGGTGATAACCTTCATATCAGTGTGAACAACAGCAAACTCAGTAGGATATGCCTGGCCCTGCACCTCGAAATAACGGCAACCGTGCCAGGTGAACAGAGGATAAAACTGATGGTCTTTATGCTCATCAGAGTAAATAAACTCATCACGCTGCATGCGGAAATGCAGACCGAGAGTATCAAAATGAAGCGAGCCGTCTTCGTTGAGTTCCTCTGAAAAACGCACAAAAGCCCTTTCGTCAGTTATGGCTCTGTCTGTATTGAATACAATTCTCGGATAGCCTGCAACATTTTCGCCGAGGTCATATATCGCAGTATCGCCGAACGAATATATCTTCTTGGGGATTATTGTGCGGATTTCACGGTCAGGTATACAGGTCTGCTTTGTGAGAAGTGAGAGAGGTCTCTCGAGCTTGACCGCCTTTTTCCATTCACCCTTACCGATAAGACGCGCATCGTGAGTTTCGCCGAAGAAGATATTGGTGCGTGTGATATACGAATCTCTCCATTCAACGGCGGTATCGGATTTTGACACAAGCTTACCGCCCTCAAGAATTTTAAACGCAAGCTTCAGCTGACCGTATTCCACCATACCTTCGTTGCGGCTCTCATTCTGACCGTACCAACCTGCGCCGATGTGGAACTCGATAACGTTTTCACCCTGCTTTACAAGGCTTGAAATATCGTTTTCAACGTAGTGGATACGGTGAATTATCGTATCGTATATCGGCATAGTTATTTTGGTAAGATCACGCTTCTCATAATTTGTCCAGGCAGGTGTGAGAAGCGCATCAGTTACAGGCTGACCGTTAACTGTGATATGCGAAAAGCCAAGACCGCTTGAAACAAGCGTAACGGCAGAAACATCCTCAACCATAAAGGTTTTGCGTGCATATACAGCAACACTCTTTTCTTCAAAACCTACCCAATCGCAATCTTCAAAAACGAGATCCATCTGCATATCGACGTGAGGCAGATTCTCATCCATAAACTCAACACCTGCAATAGCAAAACCAAACTTCTCGTAGAAAGGCACAGCATGAGTCTGACCGCTTATTTTTATAGTCTTGGAGCCGAGCTGCTTTGCCTTATCGATAAGCGCCTGAGTAACCTTTGCGCCCAAGCCTGTACCGCGCATTGATTTTTTCACAGCAATTCTGCCGAGCTTCCATACACCCTCTTCAAGGTTGATAAGCCGACCTGTTGCAACGGTTTCGCCGCCGTCTTCGACGATGTAGTGCCAGGCAACAGCCTCGTACTCATCATCCTCAAGATGAGCAGGATAATTCTGCTCGCCGACAAAAACCTCATCCCTGAGAGGTTTTGCAAGCTGATGACCTTCTGTGCCGTAATACCATTTTTCTGTCATAACAAACACCTCACTGTTCTGTTGCAGTTAAAAAGCTTAATATTTCTTCCCTGTCCGCATTCACGCTGCCCTGAATCATTTCAGGTTTACCGCCGCCTCTGCCGTTAAGTGCGGCATTAAACTGCTTTGCAAACGCAGAAAGGTTGGTATTCTTACTGCCAAGGCAGTATTTATAGCCGGTTTCAGCCGCAGAGAATGCACCGAATATGCCTGAGCAAAGCTCCTTGCCGGCATTTACAATTTCACGCAGGCCGTCACCGTCCGCATCATCAGCAAAGACACACACATTACCCTGCGATTCTTTGAGACGTTTTATATATTTTTCCGTCTTTTCTTTGTTAAGTCTGTCGATTTCAAAATCGAGTCTTGCCTTTT